>JAAUPT010000048.1 GCA_012032965.1 Nitrospira sp. | reverse complement strand
TGCCGTCGCATGAATCTCTACATCGATGTGACGTCCATCCCTCGCCAGCAACAGGGTTTCGATTGAGCTTTGCCCATAACTGACAAGCTGCTCGAGATAGTGCAACACTTTCGATTCCTGCCCACTAGGAACGAGATCCCATAGTTTCATGCCCAAGATTTCATCACGCTCGTATCCGAGCTTGTCGAGGCCGGTTTTATTGACGTGAACGAGCCGACCGCCTCGATCCAGTTGGCAGATCATTTCAGGGGCATGTTCAATCAGATCGCGATATTTCTCCTCGAGCTGCCGCACCTCTATCACTCGCTGTTCCAGCTGACCGAACGAACGTTGCAGATTGGCTGCCATGTGATTGAAGGCCATAGCGAGCTGTTCGATCTCATCGCCGGTTTTTAGATCCAACCGCTGGTCTAAACGACCGCTTCCGATCTGCTGGACCCCCTCCTGTAGCATCCGAATGGGCTTCGCGATCCGACGAGCGGCAAGGATTCCGATTGCCCCAAGCCCGATCAACACGGCCACACCAAACACCACGATCTTGATGATCAACTCGCCCAACGGAGCGAAGGTTTCCGTTGGATCCTGACGCACGACTGTGATCCACCGTTTTCCACCTAGACTCCCGTTCGCAAGGCGATCAGCGAACCGCACAGGCGCATACCCAATCAGTGCATGCTGATGACCGTGCGAATCGTCGTCCACGACCGCCCATCCGGGTTTCAACGCCTCTAGTGCGATGAACAATTTGGAATCGACAGAATGGGCTTCAGGCCCAAGCACCGGACAGATCACCACTCCCCCATCTGAGTCGAACAGAATGGCATGCCCCGTCGTACCGAACGACCCATCGGTAATGGATTGAAACAACGTGTCACGCCGAAGCAGAATCGTCACAGTCCCAATTACGGCACGACGTTGATCGTCGAAAATCGGCGCCGCCACGACTACGACGTGAGTCCCAAAGGCAGGGTCGAAGGCGATTTCGCTCACATAGGGTTGCTGACTTCCCTCTTTGACCACCGCTTGCCACCACGCAGTTTTGGCATACGAGTATTCTACTTGTGGAATGGAGCTGACGACTAAGGCTCCCTGTCCATCCGTGACCAAAATGCCGACATAGTCAGACTTTCGAATCTCGTGCCACCGAATCAAGTAATTGGTCACGATTTGGTTGACAAAGAGAGGAAACTCGCTTCGCTTATCACGTTGCTTCCAGCGCTGTTGCCAATCATGGATGATTTCCGAAATGCTCCGCGCGTCTTTGCCTTCATAGGTACGGTTGGCTTCCGAGACAGCAGTACGGAGAAAGGGCGTGGTCGCGAGCTGCTGGGCCTCACTCATACTACGGCTCACGTGCATTTCGATCCGACGAGCGGCCTCGACAGCCGCCTCTTTAAATTAGCCCCCGTGGACTCACGCAGGGCACGTCGTTCTTCCACGTAAATTAAGGCCAGGAGGAGGACCAGTGGCAGGAGGCCGACCATCACAATTGCTGCGATGATCTTCTGCTGGAGACTGTGAGACCGGCTCCAGAGTGTCATAAGGGTGCTCCGCAAAGGATGCGGAAACCTGTGAAGGGTGAAGCGTATCTCGTGAAATGCTCTGAATAATCTTCAGAAGCAAGCGACGAACGACGCTTCACGAGCGACGCCTTTCTATTCCACCACTCGCTCAGTTTCGTTTCAAGAGTCGACCCGACGTGCCTGGCCACATGAGCAAGAGTGGGCTGGCGACGAATACGGATGAATAGGTGCCGAAGATGACGCCCCAGAGAAGCGCCAATGAGAAATCGTGCAGGACTTCTCCCCCCGTCAAGGTCAATGGAATGAGGACGAGCACAACCGTCACGCTCGTCACGATCGTACGGCTCAGCACCTGATTGACGGCGGTGTTGATCGTCGCTTCCTCGCTCTCGCGTCGGCGTGATTTGAGATTCTCTCTGATCCGGTCAAAGACGACGACAGTGTCCGTCAACGAATACCCCGCAAGGGTCAAGAGCGCCGTCACGACCAAGAGGGTGATTTCCTTGTCTAATACGTAGAACGCTCCGACTACGGCCAAGACGTCGTGAAAATGTGGCTAACGCAGCGGCCACGCCAAACCGAAGTTCAAATCGCGCCGCAATGTATAAAATGATACCCGCAAAGGAGATGACGATAGCCACGAGGGCATCTTCTTGAAGTTTTTTCCCGATAGTCGGTCCGATCTCAGTGGTTGAGTCCACCACGAATTTGTGGCTTGGGAACTCTTTGCTGAAAATTTCCACGACGCGTTCTGCTATCTTCTCTTCGATCGTCGTTGAAGCCTTCACTCGGATGAGCAGCTTGTTGTCTTGCCCGAATTCTTGCAACTCCGCATTGCCCAACCCGTTTGTCTCCAAGGCTTTCCGGGCCTCATCGATCCGGATTGGCTGCTCGAACTTCAGCTGTACAGCCGTCCCACCAGCGAAATCGATGCCCAGATTTGCTGACCCCCATCCAATCTGAACCAGGGCAATAAGCCCGAGCAAGACCATAATCCCTGAAAAGAAAAATGTGAACTTGCGCTTACCCATGAAGTCAATATTGGTCTTCCCGAGAATCTCTAACATGCGCGCTCCCTTTTACTGGCCCTTAGTTTCTTCTTGAACGCTCATCGTCGATGAATTCATCGCTAGATGCTCAGCGCTTCCACTTTCTGCTTCTGATACAAAACGTCGAAGATGACTTTCGTGCCAACCAAGGCGGTGAAAAGATTGATCGCAATACCCAGGCACAAGGTCACGGCAAACCCTTTGATAGGTCCGGTCCCGAAGAGGAATAGCGCGACCCCCGTGATCAAGGTGGTCACGTGCGAGTCGATGATCGTGAGTAATGCCTTGTCGTATCCCGCATCGATCGCCGATCGTGCGGCCTTCCCCCCTCGAAGTTCCTCACGGATACGCTCAAAAATCAGCACATTCGAATCCACACCCATCCCGATCGTCAGCACGATGCCGGCGATGCCAGGTAGGGTCAACGTCGCGTCAAGGCGGACAATGCCCCCATCAGACACACCAAGTTCAAGATCAGAGCGAAGTCCGCGATCACACCGGACAGACGATAATAGACGACCATGAAAATGAGGACCACGGCACCGGCAATCAATGTCGCCCTGACCCCCTTATCGATGGAGTCCTGTCCAAGCGATGGCCCAACCGTAAGATCCTGCACGATCTTCAGAGGCGCCGGGAGCGCACCGGCTCGCAGGACAATCGCCAAATCGTTGGCTTCCTGCGTCGTGAATGTCCCCGTAATCTGAGCTCGTCCTCCCGAAATACGTTCTTGGATGACCGGTGCCGAGTAGATCGTGTTATCAAGGACGACCGCCATGCGCTTTTTGACGTTCTCACCCGTGATTCGTTCAAATTCCTGCCCGCCTTTTGAATCAAATGTGATGGACACGTACGGATCGTTAAATTGGCCGATGGATACCCGCGCATCGCTCAACACGTCTCCGGTCAGCATGACCCGCTTCTTGACTACATACGGCATACGAAATTCGACACCGGTATCTTTATCGATCGCCCGCTCGAACAAGATTTGGTCCTCCTCGGGCAGTTTGCTTGCAAACTGCTGAAGCACCTCCGCTTCCTTGTCCCTCATCACACGCGCCGGCAGATCGAGTCGGACATCTTCGTCCAGCATTTTGAATTCAAGTAACGCCGTTTCTTTAATGAGGTCCTTCGCGCGTTTAGGGTCCTTCACACCCGGCAACTGAACGACGATCTGCTTCAACCCTTGCCGTTGTACGATAGGCTCCGTCACGCCGAATTGATCGATCCTGTTCCGAATAGTTTCCAGAGCCTGGTTGATTGCCGAATCCTTAATCCGCTTCGTTTCTGCTTCACGCAGCTCCCACACCGTGGTCGTGGCTGACCCCGCCGATTGTTTCTCAATAAACATGGGGAAATTGTCGACCAACTTTTCGACCGACGCTTTCACATCTGCATCTTGCGCCAGCATAGTGATTTGGTCGTGCGCCGTTCGCTTTGTCGATTCGATCGCGAGTTTTTTCTCAGTGATCAGATCCTGTAGGGCCGTAACAGAACGGTCTACCGCAATCTCCACGGCTCGGTCCTCATCCACCTCTAACACCATATGAATGCCACCCTGCAAATCCAATCCGAGCGTGATGCCCTTATTCGGGAGCGCCTCCTTCAACCAACCAGGCATCGTTTGATAGGCCGGTTGATAGGATGGCAGAAAAAAGACCACCGACGCGAGAATCACCAATATCAACAACCATAAGCGCCCACGTACTTTTTTCATCTCGTCTGAAACCTCTTCGTTCGTCTACTTTACGCGTCCTTGTCTTTATCTTCGTCTTCGCTGCGCAGACGCGCAATATTCTCTCGCTGCATCTTGACCTTCGTATTGTCCGCAATCTGCAGCGTCACCGTCTGCTTCCCAAGGTTGGTGATCGTGCCCCAGATTCCGGACGTCGTCACCACCTTATCCCCTTTTTTCACTGTATCCAACAAGGCTTGCTGCTGCTTTTGTTTTTTCTGCTGCGGACGGATCAGGAGAAAGTAGAAAATGATAAAGATCAGGAGAAACGGAATCAGCGACAACATGCCTCCCGCCCCTCCGCTCGCAGCTGTACTCCCTCCACCCGTTCCTTCCGCCCATGCGATTGATTCCATCAACATCGAACGTATCCCTTCTATTCTAGGTATGACAACTCCCATGAAATTGAGGGTCTGGTTCCCGCGCATCGTTCGTGGGACCGGACAGCTCAGCCTGCTGGTGACGATTGTGATAAAATTCGTCGCGGAACGCGGCGAACCTCTTCTCTGCCAAAGCCTCCCGCATTCGTCGCATCAACTCTGAAAAATACCAAAGATTGTGGATCGTGTTCAGCCGCGCTCCCAGCATCTCCTTGACCAAGAACAAATGGTGTAAATAGGCTCGCGAGTACCGACCACACACCGGGCAACCACAAGCGGGGTCAATTGGTCGCTCATCATCGGCGTATTGCGCCTGTTTGATGACCACCCGACCTGATGTCGTAAACAACGAGCCTGTTCTGCCATGCCGAGACGGGACCACGCAATCGAAGAGATCGATCCCACGAGCCACACCTTCCACCAGATCTTCAGGATATCCGACACCCATGAGATACCGAGGATTTTTCTCCGGCAACTCCGGAACCGTGACATCGAGCATCGCGTGCATGTCGGCTTTTCCTTCCCCTACCGACAATCCTCCGATCGCATATCCCTCAAAGCCCAATGCCACTAACTCTCTCGCTGAGGCGACCCGTACGTCGAGCATTTAATCCGCCTTGGACAATGCCGAACAAGGCCTGATCCGTTCTTCGTCGCGCCGCCTGACAACGTTCGGCCCAGAGCCTGGTCCGCCGTACGCTGTCCTGGATCATGTGCCCGTCGGCCGGAAGTGCGACGCACTGATCCAGCACCATGATGATATCGGCCCCCAATGCCTCTTCAATCTCGATAGCCTTTTCCGGGGTAATAAAATGTGTCGAGCCATCGATGTGTGACTGAAATGTGACGCCGTCATCGGTGACCTCGCATAATTTCGCTAAACTGAAGATCTGAAACCCTCCGCTGTCGGTCAGGATGGCACCCGGCCAACCAGTGAACGCATGAAGCCCTCCCAATTCAGCGACAATCTTGTGACCGGGTCGCAAGAACAGATGATACGCATTATTGAGGAGGAGACGAAACCCTAATTTCTGAAGGTCATCCGGCTCAAGTCCCTTCACAGGCCCCAAGGAGCCTACCGGCATGAACGTCGGCGTTTCAACCACTGCATGATCGGTCGTCAACAAACCGATACGGCCCTTGCAATACGGGTCCGGCTGATCGATCTGATAGTGCATCATCTTTCCTAGGATCTCTCCGCTACATGTGCTCAGGCGCCGAGATGCCGAGTACCTCGAGTCCATTCCTAAGGACTTGCTGGACTGCCCCCATCAGAACAAGTCTCGCCGCAGTCTGATTGGAGGTACCGATTTCAACAGGTGCAGTGTCATCACGCTCTGGATCTGTTGCAGGAGGCAACACCCGATGTTTGTTATAAAACGTGTGCAGTTGCGCGGCCAATTGCTGGAGATAATAGGTCACACGATGGGGCTCAAAGGCTAACGCACTATCCAGAATGACCTCAGGGTAGGCGGACAGTTTCTTGATCAGCCCCAATTCATCGGGGTCCGTCAACACTGTGAGATCTGTCTCCGCCGCGGATGGAGGACGAGCGATTCCCCGCTCAGAAGCCACACGCCACAGGCTGCAAATCCTAGCATGTGCATACTGAACGTAATACACAGGATTGTCGGCAGACCGCTGCTTGGCTAACTCTAAATCGAATTCCAGATGAGTCTTAGAATCACGCATCAAGAAGTAGAACTTCGCGGCATCCGCGCCAACTTCGTCAATAACTTCCCGCATCGTAATGAATTCCCCAGTCCGCTTGGACATTTTCACTTCGACTCCACCCCGCAGCAGCTTGACCAACTGGACAAGTACCACCTGGAGGCGCTCCTTCGGATGTCCGTAGGCCTGCATCACAGCTTGCATGCGAGGAATATATCCATGGTGATCAGCGCCGAAGACATTGACTAGCAGATCGTACCCACGCCGAAGCTTGTCATGGTGATATGCGATATCAGAAGCCAAATAGGTGAATTCGCCGTCCTGTTTTCTTACGACACGATCTTTTTCATCGCCGTATTTCGATGATCGAAACCACCACGCGCCTTCTTGTTCAAACAAGAGTTCACGCGTTTTTAATTCGTCCAGAGCCCGCTCGACGGCCTTCGATTCCAGCAGCGTGGCTTCGCTGAACCAGGATTGGAACTCAATACCAAATGACTTGAGATCGTCACGGATGAGTCCCAGCAGTTCCCGATAGGCCAGATCCCTGCACCGAGCTTCGAGATCACGAGGAGTCAGTTCCCCTGCAACACGATCCAGCTGTTCTCTGATCTGTTGAGCGATAACGGTGATGTAGGTGCCGTGGTAGCCATCCTCAGGGAAATCGATAGTCCGTCCAGACAACCCCTGATAACGAGCATAAACCGACGCGCCCAATAACTTCATCTGTCGGCCGGCGTCGTTCACATAATACTCGCCTACGACATCGTAGCCGATCGCCGCCAGCAAGCGACACACAGCTTGCCCCACGGCCGCGCCTCTCCCATGTCCCACATGCAATGGACCAGTTGGATTGGCACTCACATATTCGACCAACACTCGACGACCAGTTCCTATATTGGCCTGGCCATACCGAGTTCCTTGCTGCTCAACTTCATGGAGAACTTCCTGCCAAAGAGCAGGTTTTATTGTTAGGTTCAAGAAACCGGGGCGAACGATTTCCACACGATCAAAAATCTGCTCCCGTTGCGAAATGTTCTCCACGATGATCTGTGCGATATCGTGAGGCGCTTTCTGCTCGGATGATGCCAAAGACATGGCCACTGTTGACGCCAAGTCGCCCCATTCCGGTCGTTTGGGTGCATCCAGATTCAGTGCTGGCCAAGCAGTGGCCTTCAACTGTCCCTTTTGCCTCGCACCGTCTAGCGCGCCAAGCAGGGCAGTCATGACCTTCTCCTGTACGACACCTCGTGACACAAGGTTTCTCCTAACTCCTTACCAAAAAGAAAATTAACGGGGCACTCTAACATATGATGTTTTGAGAGACAAGACAGTTTTACCTTGAATTACGAGGGCTTGCAGAGTCTATGCCGTTGCTTGAAGCTTCAATGCAGTCAGAATTTCTTCTATTGGAAAGGCAAGACAAGGTTTCTCCTGGCATTGTTTCACTGCTTCCCATGAGGGGCAAACACAGGATGCCCCGCGCACTATGGCCACGTGTTCGCCGTAAGGTGCCCACCGATGGTGGTCTGTCGGGCCAAATACCGAAACGGTACGCACACCCAAGAGAGCAGCCAAGTGTGTAAGGCCTGAATCATGACCAAGATACAGCTCTGCGTGCGCAAGGATTCCGGCGAGCAGCGGAAGGTCGAGGTCTCGTAGAACCGGGGGCTTTTTACTTAGCAGCTTTAGCACACCTTCCGCAGCACCTTGATCAGCTGGTCCCTCTAACAGAACAGGAGACATCTCTCGCTGCTGCAATTTCTGAACGATAGAGGCTAACTTCTCCGAACTAAGACACTTGTGGACACTTCCACTTCCTGGATGGACAAACACTAGCGAGCCATTCGGCGAGATTCCCTTGTCCTGAAGGCATACCCTACCCTTCTCAAGGAGATAATCAGGAATGTGCAGTCCGTCATTTTCTAGAGCATCTGTGCCTGTTTCACCCACCGTTTCAAGGAAACGATCACGCTGATGCCTTGCGTTCAAATCCGAAGAAAAGGGTGATTGAATCCATACTCGCGATATCCCAAATTCGCCAAGAACATTGGCCAGGGAACCGTCGGTATCTTCGGCCCATGCCACAGCCGCATCACATCGCTCGAAGCACGATTGCAACTCCATGGATGGGCAACCAAACCTTGTAAACAATCCCGCGCATGCCTGAGACTCTATGGATATCCATTCATCGATCACGCAACACTCAGCCAGCAAGCGACTAACAGGCGCACGAGCGATCAGCACAATTGTATGCCCAGAGAATCGCACAGCCAGTTTCTTCATGGCCGGGACAGCGAGCAACACATCCCCAAGAGCACCAGGGTGAATAATTACGATGTTCCGGTTCATCTGCATACCCACACGGCTC
>JAAUPT010000047.1 GCA_012032965.1 Nitrospira sp. | reverse complement strand
ATCCCGACCAATCGCCAATTCGATCAGCCCCCGACCTTTCTTGGGGATTCCCCAGACCAGGGCCTCATAAATTCGCGTGATGGTATGGAGCTTGAATTGTGCGGCAAGGGCACGATGCGCTGAATCAGTTTTCGTAATCACCATGATGCCGGAAGTTTCTTTATCCAGACGATGAACAAGGCCAGGCCGCTCTTTCCCTCCAATGGTTGAAATTGTTCCGCCTGAATTCTGGAAGTGATGCAGCAACGCGTTGACCAGTGTACCCGTCCAGTTTCCTGGAGCGGGGTGGGCGACGATACCAGGCGGTTTATTCAAGACAAGAAGCGATTCATCTTCGAAGAGGACATCGAGGGGAATGGCTTCGCCCTTTATTGAAAGCGGTTCCGGTTTCGGCACATCCATCGTGATTCTATCTCCAGGCTTGATCTTCTGGCTGGCCTTCACAACCTGGTCGTTGAGTCTGATCCGACCCAACTCGATCAGGCGCTGGAGAGCTGACCGTGAGATATCCCGTTCTCGATTCACGAGAAACACGTCTAAGCGCTTGGGTTGTTCTCCGGAAGTGACGATGAATTCTGTGATCATGGGCGAGTACGCTACTAAAGCGCGCTGGTCAAATGCAATCGCCCATTCGCATGTGTAGGGGATCGAGATACACTCAAGCGACTTGAACGCTCGGTGAAATAGAATGTAACTCGATCAGCTGCCTGATTGTTGAACAGCCTGTAACCAGAGAGTATGATGAGGTATCGTATGGTCCCACAGCCACACTGTCTCATAGGGGTAAGGAGACTGAGGCCATGCCTTCGGTGCCTTCCCAGAAGTGGTTCTCCTTCCAGAAAGCAACCAGCCGCTCTTGTATCCTGATCGATCGGCCCAATCCATTTTGGGTCTTCCGATTCTCTACCAATATTTCTCAGGCTGAATCTACAATTATTTTGACACGTCGGATCACGTCATCGACCGTCCATTTTCCTGGTCCATGTTCAATCAATCTGCTCGTGAGGTGTGACCGGTCTAACGATCCATCCACGCGCACAACCGGGAGGTATCTATGACGTCCTCCAAGAACTTACTACGCGTTACAGTATTGGGATTTGCAATCGGAGGCGCAGCCGTCCTCTGGCCAAGCCGCACCTTACCTGAAACCACCTCAATCAGCCTGCCGATGGACACGGTAGCCGATTATATCCACGCCGTTATCGAGGCTGATCGAGATGTGTATACAAGGCATGTCGTAGAACGCATGCAAGCGAAAGGAATCGTGGTTGCCTCGGAAAACTGGGCGGAACACAGTACGTTGCCCCTACCCGCCCAATTCCTGATCGAATCCGGACGTCACGTCGGTAAGAAAGGCTTAGGAGTACAATACCGTCTGATCAGCTTGTGGCCGATCAACAAGCGCAATGTCGCGGCGACCCCTCTCCAAAGTATTGGGCTCGGTACCATTCTGATACAACCCGACCGTCCCTACACTGGTGTCACAAAGGTCGGAAACACCCGTTACTTTGAAGCGGTGTATCCCGATCTGGCAGTAACCCAAGCTTGCATCGGATGCCACAATGCCCATCCCGATAGCCCAAAGCGTGACTTCAAGCTTTAACGATGTGATGGGCGCGATCGTAATCAGTATTCAGTTGGGACAGTAGCCAACCTGCGGCGTTGAAGCAGAAGGGACCACTGATGAAACCGAGACCTTCTGGAAAAGGGCAACTCAGCTACCCGAACGTCTGACCGGCGGGGTAGATTTATCCCTACCGGTCAGGGTGGAGATAACACGAAATAAAGGGTACGATTTTGCGTGGGAGCGTCACTAGTCTGAAAGGATATTAACGGGGAGGATTTAAGCGTGACCGATCTTTCTCGCACGTTCCGCAATTTTTTTGCGTAGGCGAGCCTTCTCAAGACTGATCTGCGCTTCCTTCACTTCGGACGGCAAGCCTCCCGCCTGGAGTTGTCGTTCTGCATCAGCCACTCTGTCTGTCGCCCGCTCCACGTCAATGTCTTCGGCCTTTTCCGCAACCTCCGCCATAACGGTGACTTTAGTCGGTGTGACTTCGGCAAACCCCCAGAGCACGGCCATGGAATTGGTCTGGTCGCCAATACGGTAGCGGAGTTCGCCGATGCGGAGCGTCGAAAGAAAATGGCAATGGCCAGGGAGAACGCCAAACTCACCTTCTGACCCTGGCGCGATGACCTCATCCACCTGCTGGCTCAGCAGCAGCTTCTCCGGCGTGACAACTTCTAATAAAATAGTCCCCGGCATGCTCTCATCCCCTCTTACTCACAAAGTGAAGCCGACTCCTGCTTACACTTTTACGCCCATTTTTCAGCCTTGGCCACCGCTTCTTCAATCGGACCGACCATGTAGAAAGCCTGCTCCGGCAAGTGGTCGTATTTTCCATCAAGGATCTCTTTGAAGCTTCTGACCGTGTCCTTGAGCTTGACGTACTTCCCAGGCGCGCCGGTAAAGGCTTCCGCCACATGGAACGGCTGCGACAGGAAGCTGCTGGATTTTCTGGCCGGCACGGCCATCTTGTCATCTTCGGACAACTCGTCCATACCGAGAATGGCGATAATATCTTGGAGATCCTTATAGCGCTGAAGAACGGACTGCACGCCACGTGCGATCTTGTAATGCTCATCCCCGATAATCTGCGGATCCAAAATACGCGAGGTCGAGTCCAGAGGGTCGACCGCCGGATAAATGCCCAGCTCGGCGAGCGAGCGGGACAACACGGTCGTCGCGTCCAAGTGCGCGAATGCGGTGGCCGGCGCCGGTCAGTCAAGTCGTCAGCAGGCACGTAGACGGCCTGCACGGACGTGATCGAGCCACGTTTGGTTGAGGTAATGCGCTCCTGTAGGGCACCCATCTCGGTCGAAAGGTTCGGCTGGTATCCGACAGCTGACGGCATACGGCCCAACAACGCGGATACCTCTGAACCGGCCTGGGTAAACCGGAAGATATTGTCCACGAAAAGCAGCACGTCTTGGCTTTCTTCATCGCGAAAGAATTCGGCGACAGCCAATCCGGTCAAGGCTACTCGGAGCCGAGCCCCAGGTGGCTCTTCATCTGACCATAAACCAACGCTGCCTTCGACTTCGTAAAATCGTCCGGATCGATAACCTTCGACTCTTGCATTTCATGCCACAGATCGTTGCCTTCACGTGTCCGTTCGCCGACACCCGCGAACACGGAGAATCCTCCGTGGTGCAACGCAATGTTGTTGATCAGCTCCATGATGATGACGGTCTTGCCGACACCAGCGCCGCCGAAGAGTCCGACTTTCCCCCCCTTGCTGTAGGGCTCGAGCAGATCCACGACCTTGATGCCGGTTTCGAGGACCTCGGTCTTGGTTTCTTGATCTTCAAGTTTTGGGGCCGGTCTATGAATGGGATAGGTCTTCTTCGTCTTGATCGGTCCACGTTCGTCGACTGGCTCGCCGAGCACGTTGATGAGGCGACCGAGCGTTTCACGACCAACAGGCACGGAAATCGGTGCTCCGGTATCCTGCACATCCATCCCACGCGTGAGACCATCGGTCGTAGACATCGCGATGCTGCGGACTCGGTTTTCCCCCAGGTGCGAAGCAACTTCAAGGGTGATCCGAATGGCAGGTGTACCCGCCGCCTTATTCTCTTCCTGGGCGACTTTGAGTGCGTTATAGATGTTCGGCAGTTGGCCGGGCGGAAACTCGACGTCCACGACCGGTCCGATGACCTGGATGACTGTACCTGTTGCCACGGGATACTCCTTTCGACGAAACGGGGTCGGTTATTTCAGCGCTTCGGCGCCACCGACGATGTCCATCAGTTCTTTTGTAATCGCTGCTTGTCTGGTTTTGTTGTAGTACAGCGTGACTTTCTTGATGAGCTGGCCGGCATTGCGCGTCGCTCCATCCATGGCAGCCATACGGGCACCATGCTCGGCGGCAGCGGACTCCAGCAAAATCCTGAAGGTCTGCACCTGGAAATGTTTCGGTATCAGCGCGCTCAACAGTTCGGCTTCATCCGGTTCATAGAGGTACCCGCCGCCACTGATCCCTTCGTTTGGCGCTGAACCGAATTCTTCCTGAGCATCGATGGGAAACAGTTTTTCAACGATCACCCGCTGCTGAATGGCGGACTTGAACTCGTTGTAGACGACATACAATTCGTCGAACGTGCCTTTGACGAAGTTATCCGTCAGATCGGCTCCGATATCGAGTGCATGTTCGAAACTGAGTTTATCGAAAATCCCGGCCCATTCTTGGCGAATAGGCCAAGCCCGGCGGCGAAAATAGTCGCGGCCTTTACGGCCGACAAGGCTCAGGTTGACCTGTAGGCCACGCGCTTCACATTGCCGGACGAATTCCGAGCTCTTGCGGACAATGTTGCCGTTAAAGCCGCCGCATAACCCTCGGTCGCTGGTGACGACGAGCACTTCGACTTTCCTGCCTTCGCGCTTCTGCAAAAGAGGATGAGAGGAGCGATTCACACGCTGACTCAGGTTGCTCAACACCCCACGCATCTTATGCGCATAGGGACGAGCAGCCAGAATGCGGTCCTGAGACCGCTTAAGCTCGCCGCGGCGACCATCTTCATGGCCTTGGTGATTTTCTGGGTATTTTTGAAGGCCGCAATCTTGCGGCGCAGGCTTTGTAAACTCGGCATTACACCACTCTCAATCAGGCGTCATCAGATCAACGAGGCGATCACTCTTAACCGTTGATGGTTGACGAGCTTCAGTTTTTCTTGCTGTACCCCATCTTCTGCTTGAAGGTCGAGAGAATCTCTTTCAAGCGTCCCCCGACCTTGTCATCAATCTTGCCGATACTGGCCACTTCTTTCTTGAGGTCAGGATGGTTTTGCTGAACATGGTGCAGGAAATCCGCTTCGAACTGCAGCACTTTGTCGACCGGGACATCGTCCAGAAACCCATTTACACCTGCATAGATCGAAAGCACCTGATCAGCCACCGGCATCGGTTTGTATTGGCCCTGCTTGAGCAATTCGACCATACGAACACCGCGTGCAGCTGCATCTGGGTCGCCTTGTCCAGTTCGCTGCCGAACTGGGAAAAGGCTGCCATTTCACGATATTGTGCGAGATCAAGTCGAAGCGTACCCGCCACCTGCTTCATGGTCTTAATCTGCGCGGATCCGCCGACGCGAGACACCGAGAGACCGACGTTGATCGCCGGACGAATACCGGAATAAAACAGGTCGCTACCGAGATAAATCTGGCCATCGGTAATCGAAATGACATTCGTCGGAATATAGGCCGACACGTCGCCAGCCTGGGTTTCAATAATCGGCAGCGCCGTGAGGCTACCACCGCCGAGTTTGTCACTCAATTTCGCCGCGCGCTCCAGCAATCGGGAGTGCAGATAGAACACATCCCCTGGATAGGCTTCACGGCCCGGTGGTCTGCGGAGCAACAGGGATAACTCACGATAGGCAACCGCGTGCTTGGATAAATCGTCATAGACAATCAACGCGTGCTTGCCGTTATCGCGGAAATACTCGCCGATTGCTGCGCCCGAGAATGGCGCCAGGAACTGCATGGGCGCAGGGTCGCTGGCACTGGCCGACACAACTATGCTGTATTCCATCGCATGATTTTCTTCAAGGGTCTTGACGACGCGTGCGACGGTCGAGCGTTTTTGGCCAATGGCGACGTAGATACAAAATACACCGAGGCCTTTTTGATTGATAATCGTATCGACGGCGATAGCGGTCTTGCCTGTCTGACGATCGCCGATGATCAACTCGCGTTGGCCACGGCCGATCGGAATCATGGCATCGATGGCCTTGATGCCGGTCTGCAAGGGTTCCCGAACCGATTGGCGGGTATTGACGCCAGGGGCGACCATTTCGATGCGCGAAGAAAGCGAGGACTTGATGGCTCCCTTGCCGTCAATCGGCTGGCCGACTCGCGTTCACCACGCGGCCGATCAGCGGGTCACCCACAGGAATTTCCGCAATGCGGCCGGTACGCTTGACCGGATCGCCCTCTTTGACCCCGACAGAGTCGCCCATCAACACGGCGCCGACGTTGTCTTCTTCAAGGTTCAGCGCGATTCCGTAGAGGCCTCCGGGAAATTCAAGCATTTCACCGGCCATGGCTCCATCCAGGCCGTACACCTTGGCAATCCCGTCCCCGATCTGGATGACGGAACCCGTCTCCTTGACATCGACCTGCTTGTCGAAGCCCTTGATCTTTTCTTTGATAATGGCACTGATTTCTTCCGCCCTAATCTGCATGACAACTCCTTATTCTCGCGTCAACGCGACTTGCAAATCGCGCAAGCGGCCTCGAACCGTACTGTCAACCACCGTGCTGCCGATTGAGATCTGCAAGCCGGCGAGATGACTCGAGTCGGTCTGAAATGTCACATCCACTTGGCGCTTTAGCGTTTCGCGCAGCCGTACTTTAATGCGATCTTGTTCCGTTCCTGGAAGAGGGGATGCAGAGGAAACTGTCACCGGCTGAGTTCCCTTGGCTTGGTCAACGAGCTTGCCAAACGCATTGGCGATTTCAGGCAGAAATCCAACACGGCTCTTCTTCACCAATTGGCCAAGAAACGCCTTGCCGATTGGCGGGCAGCCGAGCTTGTCACCAATCGCCGTCAGAACCGCGATTTTTTCTTCCGCCCCGAATGCTGGCGAAGCTACGACGTGACGTAGCTGGTCTGACTCCCTCATGGCCTGACTCAGGCTGTCGAGGGTACCCCTTGTCACTTCAATGGTGGATTGATCGAGAAGCTCGAAGAGTGCCTGTGCATAACGTCGCGCAACTGTTGTCTTTATCACCGATCTCTACTCACTTTTGTTGTGTTGGACAGACCTGAAAGTTTCGTGCGAGTCACGAAGTAGAGCAGCGGAAATTAGCATTGGGACCTACGAACTGTCAATACGATGCCATGATTGATGGTTCTCGGAGTTCTGGTGTGAGCTCGTCGGTGTATACTGAAATTCGAGCCGTACAGCAGCGCTTGGTACCTCAGAATGCTACGCGTATCCGGTTATTCGATAAAGTGCGGCGGAGGTGACCCATGCGAATTCGATTTATCTTACCCGGACTTGCATTTTGTCTAGCTCTAAGCCTGTTTCACAGTCTCGCGCTGGCCTACCGTGAATACTTCTCACCGGAGCAGCGAACTCAGCTGGAGAATATTCAGATCATCTTCGTCGACATCCTCGCCCTGACTGATCAAGGTGAAGCGAAGAGTACTGCCTTGGCTGACGTCGTGGTGCAACGTCTCGACGAACTCGGATATACGACCGTTCGCGATCCTGCCACGCCCCATGATGTCGTCTTTCGGGTCAAATGCGAACAGCGCAAGACCTGGGAAGGCACGACAGCAACCGGAGGTGACGCGGACTTGCCGGATGCCCCAGCCCGCCTTTGGAAAGGTCCTGCCTGCCAGCTCACCTATCTGCTTGGGGGTATGAAGATCAAGTGGCAGAAGGAAGTGCGCACAGAGTTTGAGGACGCGGTTGCGGCTGCACAAGCGGCGCAAGCAGCCGATCCTGGCACGTATTCGTTGGCCAAGCTACAGGAGGCGCTTGGAAAGTATGAATTCCCCCTCCTGTTAGCGGCAGAATGGGGCCATGCTGATCGTCTCCTCAAAATTCTCGATTCGCCCGATACGAGCCAGGCCCGAAAATCAAGATCATGTCCCTCTTGGGAGACATGCAGGCGGACGAGGCACTCCCGAAACTAAAAGAAGTCCTCAAGGACCGAGACCTTGCGAAACAAGCGCTGATCGCCATGGGTAATCTGGGGAAAGATGGCATCCCGCTGCTCATCGATATCATGAATTCATCCCCTCAAGTGGAAATTCAGGCAGCTGCGCAAAAGGACTAGGGCAGATTGGGGGAATTGCAGGAGATGCGTCGGTCGTGCTTCCGTTATTGGGGAAGCTGCAGGATCCAAAGACGGACTGGGTTGTCTTGACGGAGGTTGCATGGGCGCTCGGCAAGATACCGGATAAGCGTGCCATAGAGCCCCTCTACGATCTTGACAGGAAGCTGCAGGCCATTCGCGATCCCGACAACCTGACGCTCAAGAAGCTCAAAGAAGCTGTGTTCTGGGCGATCAAGCAATGCGATACGTGGGATCAATATAGCTAGGACGGCGGGATCAAGATTGACCGCTGCTCGAGACTATTGAGACGGAATAGTAGATAAACAACATGGTTTTCAGTACACTTCCGTGCATGTGTAGTCTGGGGCTGTCGAGTGCGAGCGCACGGTGAAATGTACGAAGTACTTCGAGTTCATCCGACGGCGCCCTGATCGCGCCCTTATTCGGGAGGAGTGGATTCAGCGGGTGATCAGTAGTCCGGTGAGAGAGGTTGTGCAACAAGATGGCCGTATCCGGCGCTGGGCGCCGATCAAAGAAATGGAGAACCGGTACCTACGGGTGGTGTTGCTGTCGGATCGTGAGACGGTCCACAATGCGTTTTTTGACAGGAGCTTCAAGCCATGACGATCAAGTATTTCCAAGACACGGACACGCTCCATATTGAGTTCAAAGTGGCAGCCGTAGTCGAGACCAGGGATCTCGACGAGAACACGCAACTCGATATCGATCAGGATGGACATATCTGTGCCCTGACGATCGAGCACGCCCGAGATCGAGCGGATATTCCCCATTTTTCGTTTGAGCAGATTGCCGCCTAAGAGCGGTCAGGACCAAGTCCCCTTCGCATCATCCATAGGATGGATGCCCTAATGTGGGCAGGCTGGTGAAAGAACTCCACCTCGTAGCATCTACGACGGTAGCGCGAGGTACAGCACGACTACATCGGCTTCATGAGCCACAGGGCCACGATCGGCAACCTTGGTAAAGAGGGC
>JAAUPT010000046.1 GCA_012032965.1 Nitrospira sp. | reverse complement strand
GAAAATGAGGCCGAACGACTTCAGAAACTCTGGCCAACATCGCAAGCCCAGATGAAGAAGAAGATCCCACAATCTCTTTGACCTCTACCCCAACTGGAGTCACCGCCCAATTAACCTGGGATGCATCCACAGATCCTAATGTATCCGGTTACTACATCTACTACGGGAGGGAGTCATCTGGAGAGTTTGGTTCCTGCTCCTACGAAACAAGCCAAGCAGTCGAAGCTCCACCAGCAACAATTACAGAGCTCGATCCTAATACACCCTATTTCTTTGCCATCAGTGCCTACAGCGGTGAAGATGCTGAAGCGCAAAGCCCTTGTTCAAGCGAGATGCTCGTGGTCACACCACCCGCCCAGAGCTGAGAAGCTTGCCTCCTCATCGCTACTCTTAGCCGCCCTCTGGATTTTCCAGAGGGCGGATCTCTTCATTGACCTCCACCTAGTTGATTTGCTAGCCTTCGGTGTTGTTTTACTAACTGCTGATATGATTCTAGGCAATCAGTTGGCTACAGCGTTTGATCCCAATCTTGAAAGGATCTCTCATGGCCGCTTCACCTGCTTCGTCAGAATTGCTTACGACCTTACGCAATAAGGCAACCCAACTCCGCATCGACAGCGTGCGGGCCACAAGCGAAGCAGGCAGTGGTCATCCGTCGAGCTGCGCCTCCGCTGCTGATATCGTCGCCGCCTTGTTTTTCTCCGTCATGCGGTACAATCCTCAGAACCCCGAAGACCCCTCAACAGCGATCGCTTCGTTCTCTCAAAAGGTCATGCAGCTCCATTGTTGTACGCAGCGTGGGCGCAAGCTGGACTCTTCCCTGCGAGTGATCTTTTAAAATTACGCACCCTGACATCGGACCTCGAGGGACACCCGACTCCCCGGCTCCCCTTTGTTGACATGGCTACTGGTTCTCTGGGCCAAGGACTTCCGGTTGGGGTCGGTATTGCGTTGAATGCAAAGTTCGTCGACAACCTTGAGCACCGAACCTATGTGCTCATGGGAGACGGTGAATCGGTGGAGGGATCTGTTTGGGAAGCTGCCGAGGTTAGCCGCCAGTACGGTTTAGACAATTTATGTGCGATCGTGGACGTAAACCGTCTTGGACAAAGTGATCCAACAATGTTGCAGCACGATATGGACGCCTACCGTTCCCGCTGGGCGGGATTTGGCTGGCACGCAATTGTCGTCGACGGCCATGATTTCGGCGCCCTACTCAGGGCATTTGATGAAGCTGTCCATACGAAAGGACGTCCGACCGTACTGCTCGCCAAAACCTATAAAGGTAAGGGTATTTCTTTCATCGAGAACAAACCGGATTGGCATGGGAAGCCGCTGAAAAAGGGGATGAGACCCAGAAGGCTCTCGACGAGCTCACAAAGCAATTGAGCCCAAACGGCACAGCTCCTCACATTACACAACCATCGCTTGCCACCACCCCTTCCCTCTCCATCGGCACCATGCCGCTCGCTCCGTATAAGATCGGTGAATCGATTGCAACACGCGAAGCATTTGGACTCGCTCTTGAGGCACTCGGTTCCGTGAACCCCCTCATCGTCGCGCTTGACGCCGACGTGAAGAATTCCACGTACACCGACAAATTCGGCAAGAAGTTCCCAAATCGGTTTTTTGAAAGCTTCATCGCAGAACAAAACATGGTGGGCGCAGCCGCTGGGCTGGCGGCATGCGGAAAGATCCCCTTCGCCGCCACGTTCGCCTGCTTCTTAAGCCGCGCTTACGACTTCATCCGCATGGCCGCAATCAGCGGGTCAAACATCAAGCTGGTCGGCACGCACGTCGGCGTGAGCATCGGAGAAGATGGGCCGTCCCAAATGGGACTCGAAGACATCGCCATGATGGCGGCCCAGCCCAATGTGACGGTACTCTACCCATCGATGGTAACTCAACGTATCGTTTGATCGAAGTCGCCGCGAATCACAAAGGGATGGTTTATGTGCGTGCTGGAAGGCCGAAAACTCCAGTTCTCTATGGACCAGAGGAGCGGTTCCACATCGGAGGTAGCAAGATCCTCCGGCAGAGCGCATCAGATGTCCTCACGATCGTCGCCGCTGGTGTAACCCTCTTTGAGGCTTTGAAAGCTTATGATCAATTAAAAGCAGCCGGTATCACCGTTCGCATCATCGATCTCTACAGCATCGCTCCTCTCGATAGAAACACCCTAGTGGATAGTGCACAATCGACGCATGGCCGAATCCTCACGGTGGAGGACCACTATGCCCACGGAGGACTCGGTGATGCCGTTCTGAATGCCGTTGCTGCCGAGGGCATCAAGGTCCACAAACTGGCCGTTCGTGAAATCCCTCATAGCGGGAAACCGGAAGAGCTGGTAAATCACTATGGCATTGGAGTGCGATCCATCGTCGAGGCAGCTACACAGTTTATTAAATAGTCGATCATGCATAAAGCACGATCGTGTCCTCGATCGGCTGCTCTATAACCACGCTCCTATGAGAACTGGTAAGGCTTACATATCAATAAAGTCATTATCCATGGGCGCGCAGCCCGCTCTCCTATGCTTTCATTTTTCGGACAAAATAAGTTATGGTATAGTTCAAATGAGGATGTAGTCTGACTCAAGTAAATACACGGGCCCAATATCCACTACAACTAAGCAGGAGGTACGAATGCGAAGGACCGTAAGCGTTTCAGTTTTTGCGGTGGGATGCGCCCTACTGTTTTCCGGAGGGGTCGCCTCCGCCGAAGATCCCCCATTGCCTACAGTTCCACCCGAGTATGCCGACAAAAAAATGCCGGCAGGTTGGTGGACCGATCCAAAAGTCATAGCAGAGGGCGGGAAGATTTACAGAGGCGAGTTCAAACCGATATCAACTGCAGTAGTTGCCACGGAGATGACGGCAAACCAAAGAAAAAGGGCGCGCGAGATCTTCGTGACCCGAAACTCGTCTGCCGTTTCTCGGACGCATACTGGTTCTGGCGCATATCGGAAGGTATCCCAAAGACGAAAATGAAGGCCAATAAGGGCCTTCTGTCAGAAGAGCAGATCTGGCAAGTGATGACGTATGAAAACCAGTTCTCGCACGACGGTAAGCCGGCTGACCGTCCTGCTACAAACCCTGAGGGGAGAGTTCTTGGTCTGAAAGAGCTTTGTGATTAGCCGAGGACAAGTAAGGGGGAAAGACCATGACGCTCTTTCCCCCTTACTCATTGACGTCGATTCTTGTGGAGCTTTCAGGCTCGGTTAGGAGCTACAAATACGAGCACCTTGAGCCGCCCACTTGTATGGTTTTTCACGCCGTGCTCTTCTCCGGCTAGAGCCATGGTGCTCTGTCCTGCAAGAAGTACTCGCTGTTCGATGCCAACTTGAAACGTTCCTTGGCCTTCCAAGACTATATAAATTTTGTCTTGATGACCATGTACGTGACCTTTTTGTTCTTGGCCTGGTTCAAAACAATAGACATCACAGAAGAATCTATCCGTTTGAAAGATGTTGTTCTTCTTCATCTTCTCACTGCTGAACTGTTGAAAGTCGGCAAGCGTGACAACATTCATCGCAAATACTCCACAATCTAGCTGATCACGGCAAATGGGACAGTAGTTTCCCGTACGAATGCTTAAGTTCGTTCAGGGCAGTGTTCATCCCCTCTCGAACTTGGTGCCATTTTTCATCCGTGGTTTCCCTCAAAGCATCTAACTTCTCCTTAACGTCGTCTTTCTTCTTTTCCAGCTCATTGAGCGACTTCTGAAGGTCTGCCCGTGTGGACTCCGAAGCCTTCGCGATCTTCTCCCGCAACCCCAGGATGTGCTCCTGAATAGCCACCAATTCATCCTGTGCCTTCCGCTGGAATACCTCCTTCTGCTGAGCCGTATATTCCCTGGTTGCCTCAATCGTTTCCCGAGCCTCCTTCACAACCTTTTCGGCACTCGCGGCGGGTTCAGCTGCGACACTTGGTATGGGAACCATTCCCGCAACGGCTACACATGCCACGAAGACGCTCATCCAACTTCGACTCATAACCCCTCATAAAGATCACAAAGTATAGTCTGCCACCTTCCCAAAGTCACGAGCGCTAAACTTTCACTCGAAATCAACCGAGAAAGGTAGTCGTAACCGAACTACACGCGTTCGAGGAGCTGCTTGTATGGCACCGGAAATAGGATCGGCAACCACCCCGGTTGAGCGGCTGGAACAGTCGTTAATTCAGAAAATTGAGACCGGGGAGATTGAGCTCCCTCTCCTTCCACAAGCCGCCAGTCAGGTAATGGCATTGGCATCAGATCCAGCCGCCGATGCGGCAAAGCTCTCAGCGTTGATTCACCAAGACCAAGCACTCGCTGCACATGTGTTGCGGATTGCCAACTCCCCAGCCTACATGCCCCGAAGCCCCGTTGTGTCTCTTCAACATGCGGTGGCCATGCTGGGGATTACCTTGCTGTCGGAGATTGCGTTTACGGCTTCGCTCAAATCAGGCGCATTTAAGGCGCCAGGGCATGAAGATGATGTGAAGCGCCTGTGGCGGCACTCTCTGGCGAGCGGAGCTTTTGCCAAAGAAGTCGCCGCATGTAGGCGTGTCAACGTCGAAAGCGCATATCTTTGTGGGCTGCTGCATGAAATCGGGAAACCGGTCGTTTTGCAAACGGCAACGGCACTCGCACAGGCACAGTGTCTCACTATTGAGAAATCAATCCTATCCGGATGGATCGATGGGTATCATTCCCGCGTCGGCACCCTCATTGCCGAGAAATGGGGTTTGCCCAAGCAAGTGGCGACAGCCATTCAATACTACGATGATTACGATCATGCCGGATCGTTTCGTCAGGAGTGCCTACTCACATGCGCCTCCGATAGACTCGCCAGTCATGTGCTCGCACCAGAGGATATGCCGGAGGAGTCGCTTCGAGCGCAACCGGCCCTTGTGGAATTGAACTTGTACCCCAACGATATCGACCAGCTACTGACGACGAAGGACCAGGTGCTGGCGGTGGTAAATGCGCTAAATCTATGAGCACACCCGTTGCATTCGATATAATCGTTATTGGAGCCGGCCCAGCGGGCCAGAAGGCAGCCGTTCAAGGGGCCAAGGCCGGGAAACGCGTTGCCCTGATCGAACGAGAACGCGGGATCGGCGGCAGCTGTGTCTATCGTGGGACAATTCCCAGCAAGACATTACGTGAAAGCGCGCTCCACCTCGACCAACTCAAGCGGGCCGGCGAGGCCCTCCAATTTACACTCAAACCCGATACTCAGATCGCCACACTCTTAAGTCGGCTTGAAAATGTCGTTCAAGCACATGACTCCTTCATGAGTCAACAGCTCCGTCGGAACGGTATTTCGTTACTGCATGGACGTGCACGCTTTCTGAGCGAACACATCATCGAGATGCAAACCGTAGATGGAGCGCGACAACAATTCACGGCCGATACCATCGTGATCGCCACTGGATCACGTCCCAGAACCCCAAAGGAAATTCCCATCGACCATGAACACATTCTGGACAGCGATTCACTCCTTTCAATGATGTACTTGCCTCGATCATTGGCAGTCATTGGAGGCGGGGTTATCGCGTGTGAGTATGCCTCCATCTTCGCCCTGCTGGGCGTGGAAGTGACTCTGATCGATCGTGCTCAGTACCCATTGCAATTCATGGATCGTGAGCTTGTCAGCCAGTTCATACAGAGTTTTGAGCGCCATGGTGGCCGCTACCTCGGGAAAATCCAGATTGCGGAGGTTCGCTGGGACGAGGTTACCCACGTCGTCACCTTGTTGAGCGATGGAACCAAAATCTGTAGCGAGAAAATGCTCGTCGCCCTTGGACGGCAAGCGAACGTCGAAGACTTAGACCTCTCAGCAGCGAAGATCACGGTTTCAGAGAAGGGCCTCATTCCCACTAATCAGTATTGCCAGACAGATGTCGCCCACATCTATGCGGTCGGTGACATGGCTGAGGGCCCTGCTCTTGCCTCTAAGGCCATGGAGGAAGGTCGACGGGCCGTCCGTCACGCCCTCAATCTCCCGATCGGTGACGCGGCCTCGACCATTCCACTGGGAATCTATACGATTCCGGAAATGGGAAGCATCGGTCTTGATGAAAAGAGCGCGCGGGAACGATATCGAGAGCCGTTGATCGGACGGGCGAAATTTGAAGAGATTGCTCGCGCTCAAATATCAGGGGCCGGCCATGGGCTCCTCAAGATGGTGGCCGATCCTGAAGGGGTGCGCCTCCTTGGTGTCCAGGTCGTTGGAGATTCAGCCACCGAACTGGTACATATTGGGCAATTGGCTCTCCAAAGTTCCGCCACGATCGAATCGTTCATCGACAACATCTTCAATTTTCCAACCTACGCGGAAGCCTACCGGATCGCCGCACTCGACATTCTTGGCCAAGTGGCAAAGCGTCGAGCAGCCAAAGCAGCGTAGCGCTGCGCCAATTGGACTTCCTGATCAACGACACTTTTCTCCTCGTGACCTGATGGTCATGGCACTAATATCCTTGGTGCTAGGCACCTTGCTTTACCCTATCAGCGGAACTGAGTGGAAGCTGAATCACTGAGGAGCGTGGCTCGAGGAATCATGCGCCGTCGGTGTCTTCGTGGTGTCGTTGGAATGGATGCTGCTCCAACTCCCTAATCACATGGTGGAGCCTGGCCCATTCATCCGGACTAAGGTTGACAAATTCACACCCGAAACTTCCGGCTCGACACCATCGCACAACGGTTTTGGAAATCTGGATGGGAGGTTCGTCCTCGGATGCATGGATCCGCAACTGAAGGACCGTCCCAGGTTTCACATCGATGAGGCTAAAAAACACGGCAACCTCGAATGGAAAGATCGTTGAGAGCGCCATCGCCCGCTACAACATTCGCCGAGCTGAATGAACTTCGAAATTCAACCGGAAATCGAGTATCCTTTCGTTGTTCCATGGGTACAACCCTGCGACGGTGAGTTGCTACCCCTTTATATTGCCAATCGGGCGTAATTCCGCTACTGTTTTTGTAATTCCCGCACGATCGACCGCCTCGACGACCTCGGAAATATTCTTATAGGCAAACCCCGCTTCTTCTGCCAATCCCGACATAGAAACGGCCTTGACGAGGATACCCCGTTGCTTCATGTGCTTCTGGACTTGTTCACCGCGAATGGTTTTCTTCGCCTGCGCCCGCGACATCGTGCGCCCAGATCCATGCATCGTCGAAGCAAAGGTGTCACGCACCGCTCCTGGCGTTCCCGCCAGCAAATATGACCCGGTTTCCATCGAACCGCCGCAGATGACCGGCTGACCGGTCGCACGATACTGTTGGGAGAGATCGGAACTACCCGGCCCTAACGCTCTTGTCGATCCTTTTCGATGCACGACCAGTTCGCCTTCCGGATATCGCTCAACTTTGGCAATATTGTGCGCCACGTCATAGACCAATTCCATGCCCATGTCCTCGGCCGATCGCCGAACACCGTAGAGAAAGCTTCACGGATCTGATGGGTGATGACCTGCCGGTTGGCAAATGCGGTGTTCGCCGCACAATTCATGGCAGCGAAATAATCCTGCCCTTCCATCGATGCGAACGGGGCACATGCCAGTTGCTGGTCCTTGACGGAGATGCCGTAACGCCGCATCGCCTTTTCGAACACTTTCAGATAGTCGCTCGCGACCTGATGACCGAACCCACGTGACCCACAGTGAACCATCACCACAATCTGATCATGGCCAGTAATTCCCCAAGCAGCTGCAGTCTCTTTGTCGAAAACTCGCTCGCTGGACACCACCTGCACCTCAAGATAGTGATTGCCTGATCCCAGGGTTCCCAGTTGATTGATCCCTCGGCTGACTGCCTGGTCGCTGACTTTCGACGGATCAGCATCGGCGATGCATCCTTTCTCCTCGATCGCATCGAGATCTCGATGCCAACCCAATCCACGCTCGATACACCATCGGGCTCCATTGGTCATGACGTCCTCGAACGAAGCGCGATCCAACCGCATAAACCCACTCGCCCCAACGCCGGCGGGAACTCTCCGAAACAACTCCGTCATCAATCGTTCAAGATGCGGCTGCACATCCTCTAAGGTCAGATCAGTTCGGATGAGCCGCATTCCGCAATTGACATCATAGCCAACACCGCCAGGCGAAATGACCCCTGTTCGGACATCAAAAGCGGCAACGCCTCCAATAGGGAACCCATACCCCCAATGTCCATCCGGCATGCACAAGGCATAACGTCTGATACCGGGGAGGCAGGCGACATTCGTGACCTGTTCGAACACTCCGGCGTCCATCGATTGAAGAAGGGTCGGTGTGGCATAAATTCGTGCAGGAACCAGCATGCCAGTCTTCTCGCTGATGGGGATTTCCCACACCTCATCAGTAATCCGATTGACCCTCATCTTTGTGTGAAGCTTCATACGTCCACCACCACCCGCGCATTCCAACGCATGCCCTCTTGGCTGACCTGATACATGTGCTTTGTAATCCCCTTCACATCGTTCCGCAACACCTGCACCAATCCATTGACCGACTCCCCACACAGCTCCCCCTTCAGATGCCAAGAGCCGTCGTCTCCACATGTGATCGTGAGTTGGAATGTACTGAATACGACTCCATCCGCATCTTTCCAGTACACCAGATCCGAGAGCCAATCGAACAACAGTTCGGCAGGATCCGCTTCTGTTCGTTCCACTGGCTTTCGCCAGGTAGACCCGACTGTCGAAGGATCGGCCATCGCTTCGATGACCGCACACGTAGCCCCGTAAAAGAGTTCTTGGAGGGAATCACCGGAAGCATCAAACGCCAAGTCAGCCGTGGCAATATCGTCTAGAAAGTGGAATGAGTGGGCCATCGAATGTCACTCGAAGTGATACGCCGATCTAGAACCATCGTGGGGAGAGTGCGAGTCC
>JAAUPT010000045.1 GCA_012032965.1 Nitrospira sp. | reverse complement strand
TGACCGGATAAATCAGTTTCACTCGCTCATCCGGTGTTTGGACTTCTTTCGGGGTGAACTCGGCTTTCGACGCGATGTACCGGACGGTTGCGTCAAACGGGCGGTCGGGAAACGCATCCGTATAAATCTTCGCCGGAAGGTCCAGCCGTACTTTTCCGATCTGCACCTCCGGCACAAATACTTTGAGATACAATCGATCGAGATCCACCAATTCAAGCAGGGGAGCACCGGTTGAGACGACTTCTCCGACATCGATCATGCGCGTTGTGATCGTTCCGCCGGACGGGGCAGTAATCGTGAGGTCCGTCAAAATGCTCTGGGCTTCATCCAGGGCCGCATAGGCCTGGTCCCGCCGACGTTCCACGGCCGCGACCCCCGCCTCCTTGGCGCTGATACGTTTCCACCCCAGCTCGGCTTGCGCCGATCCTTTTTGCGCCTTGGCCAACCCCGCACGGGCGATCGCAATTTCTCTCTTGGCCACATCCCATCTCATCTCGGCCTGTTCCCACTGTTGTCTCGTCGCCTCGTCCTTCTCGACCAATTCACGGAACCGCTGCGCGTCGCTTCTCGCTTCCTTCTCGACGGCGATCGCTTTGGCCACCTTCGCGTCGTATTCAACGACCTCCGCACTGGCTGTTTCGATCGCCAACGGGACATCCAGGTTCAGCACTGCCAGGTCCGCGTGAGCGGCCTGAACCTCTGCCTCCACGGCTTCGAAGGCGTGGCGTGCCTGCTCAACCCGCGCGGAGATTTGCGCGTCATCCAGCTTAATGAGGACTTGTCCCTTCGTGACCTGGTCCCCTTCACGCACCAGCAACTCCTGAATCCGCCCTGGGTATTTGCCGGCAATGGTCACATGATCACCCTCGATTCGGCCGTTCACTTGAATCAAGCCGTCTGGCAATCCGCTGTTTAAGACCCAGCGATCAAGCGCGAGGAACCCGCCGATTGCCACAAGGATCGCGAGCACGAGCAGCACAAGTTCTTTCCGGCCTATTTTCATGGAGTCTGCACCATTGCGGATTGTCAACCGTCATTCAGCCCACGTGAACTCGTCCTGATTGACCCTTCTCCTCATCAGGAAGGACGGTTGATGGCCTTCAGAACAGTTGTTCGATCTCGCCTTTCGCCCTGGCCAGATTAATGCGTGAGGCGTTGAAGCGGAATAGTGCCTCGATCACATTGTCGCGTGCGCGCGCCATGGACGTCTGTGCATTGGTCACTTCAATGTTGGTCGTCAGCCCAGCTGTGAAGCGATCACGCGCAAAGGTCAATTCCTTCGCTGCCAGGTCGATCCCCTTCTGCGCCACCGCGACTTGCTGCTGAGACGACTCCAACGTCAGGAGCGCGTTCCGGACTTCCAGGTTGACTTGGTCGGATACGTCCTTCATCCGAATCGATTCTTGCCGCACCCGACTACGGGTTTCTGAGATCCGGCTTTCCCGCTGGCCGCCGTCGAAGATCGGAATGGAGAAGATCAGCCCGATCGAGCGTGTGGCCAACGCATCTTCCGGCTTCAGCCCGATCCAGCCATAATCGCCGGCGAGCGAGAGAGACGGAATTCGTTCGCTGGTCACGGCGCTCAAGCTCAGCGCCGCCAGTTTCTGCCGGCCCTCTTGCGCTCTCAGCTCCAACCGCTGTTGGCGCGCAATCGTGAGGACCTGCTCTGCCGGCTGCGTCTTCTCCGGCACGAACTCGAGTTCGTCGGTGAGAACCACCCGCACCTCAAAGTCGATCCCAAGGGCACGAATCAGGTTGAGTCTCGCGCTCTCTTGGTCGTTCTGCGCGACCAACAGACGTTGTCGATCGTTCTCCAGCTGGACCTCTTCTCTCGTCACATCAAGCCCCGTTGCGACGCCCGCCGTCTTACGGTCTTTAGCCAGTTTGACCAATTGCTCGGCCAGTTCGATATCGGCCTGCCTCGCCTTGACCGCCTCGTCCGCCCGTAACGCTTCGATGTAGAGCAATCCGACGGTCGCCATCACGTCGCGTTTGGTCACCTCGGCTTCCAAATTGGCCACGTTCACGCCGCTCTTCGCCGCGCGCCACCGTTGAATAAGGTTAAGACTGAAAATGTTCTGCACCAGGGTCGCCCGCGCGTCATACACTTCGAACGGGTCCGTTACACTGCGTCTGAGGCCAAGACCAGAAAGCCGGTCGGACGGAAGCCCAAACGCGCCGAGATTGACGGTTTGGCTCCGCCCACTCACATATCCAGACACGTTCGGCATGAGGGCGCCAAAACTCGTATTGGCCTGCGCTTGCGCGGCGGCGATACGTTCTTTCAGAAGCCTTACGTTGACGTTGTTATCGATCGCAGCTTGAATGGCATCGCGCAGGCTGAGTTTGAGCTCGGGAGGGTTTGGCTCAGACTCCTCCGCAGCAACTCTTCCTACCCCACAGAAGACGAGGACGGGGACGAGAAAAAGGACGAGTCCTCTGACTGAGCAGTATGGTCGTATGCCTGTGGAAGCCCACATGAATGTAGTCTGTGCTTATTAGGATCGCTGAACTGCAGGACTGCAAAGAGAGAGCCAGGAAGGGGAAAGAACCAACTATGATGGATTTCGGCTGAGAAATTGGCAAGTTGAACAACAGCAGCAGTGAGGAGAGCTCAGCCACAGGGGAGGCTTGCGACAGTGGGAAAATCACCACTGTTGCAGAAGGCAACAGGCTAGGAAGTATGCGTCGCGCATGGGCAGTCCGGTCAAGACAGTGTTTCAATTGGGAATGCTGACGGAACTGGATGATGAACAGGAGGCACGAGGCTTTGCAGGTTGTATTCCCGAAGTTTGCGATACAACGTCGTTCGACTCACATCAAGATCGCGGGCCACGCGGGTCAGGTTCCCTCGATGCAGACTGATCGCCTTGACGATCATCTCCACTTCAATCCGACGTTGGGCGACTTTTAAGGAATCGAGTGGATCCCCTCCTTCTTGGGTGGTCTCGCGGGTCAAACCCAGGTCATGCGGCGTAATTTCTCGCCCCTCGGCCATGATCACAGCACGCCTGACTCGATTGTTGAGCTCCCGCACGTTCCCAGGCCAGTGGTAGGTGCGAATCGCCTGGAGAGCTTCGGAGGTATACCCCCAGATCGCCCTGCGATTCGAATCTGCGGCGTATCTCAGGAAGCGCATTGCCATGAGCAAGGTATCTTCCCCACGTTCCCGAAGCGGAGGAAGATGAATCTGCAGCACACCCAGCCGGTAGTAGAGATCCTCTCGAAACCGTTTCTTCTCAATGGCGGCCTTCAGGTCAACGTTGGTCGCGCCAATAATTCGAGCCTCCACGTGTAGGGTTTCCTGACCGCCGACTCGTTCGAATGTGCCTTCCTGCAAAAACCGAAGCAGTTTAACCTGCAAAGACGACAGCAGATCGCCAACTTCATCCAGCAACAAGGTCCCTCTGGCTGCTCCTTCCAACCTGCCTTTCTTTCGTTGCACCGCTCCGGTAAAGGCCCCCTGTTCATGTCCAAACAGTTCAGACTCCAACAATGTTTCTGGGATGGCACCGCAATTGATCGGCACAAACGGACCCTGCTCTCTCAGGCTCTGCTCATGGATCGCTCGCGCAATGAGTTCCTTGCCGGTGCCCGTTTCACCGGTGATCAAGACAGGCATGTCTGTCTTGGCCACCTTGTGGACCAAGTCGAACACCACACACATAGCGGGACTCGTTCCAATCATTTCTTCTACGTGGTGCATATGATTAGCTCCTAGCATACATGTATGTCATTCCCAGCCAGAGTCGCTAACGAGAGAAAGCAATAACTGCACCGTCCCCATCCTTGGACCCAAGGGATTGATTTATTGCCTTTCTCCTCTCTGCATCCTGTTTAGGCAGGAGCGCTTTGTATCGATTTGGATACGTGCAGAGTGAATCGAAATCGATACAGGAAGAGGAACAAGTTCTCTGATACTGCGCGCCAACGAGAACCCGTCGGTGCCGCACTCTAGAAGAGAACGCAGCTAATCAACACTAGGTACTGACCTAGGTTTTAAAACAAACCCTACCAGCCTCTAGTTAGCAAGCAACGCTGTATGCATTTCTTATTACTTTGATAACAAAACGGTGCGTCTGCGACCAAAGTCAGAATACGAGAAGGGCGCCGATAGACATGTGTCTATCGGCTGAGAGGAACCCGCGCGTTTTCATGGCGCAATTAGGCAGGAACTACACGTGAAGGTTCGCGATGAGAGATGGTATCTCCGTGTCCTAGGATTTCCTTCCCACCAGCATGGTTCGGGCCAGCCGGGTTTCCCATCATGTGGTAGTAGACCACCGGAATCACGACGAGAGTCAGCAGCGTCGATGCGCCGACCCCGAAGAGCAACGAGACGGCCAACCCTTGAAAGATCGGATCGAGGATGATGACAAAAGCGCCCACCATCAGCGCGGCGGCTGTCAGCAAAATGGGACGCGTCCGAATCGCACCCGCTGTGATCACGGCTTCTGATAGGGAAACACCCGCTCGTTCTTGTAGCTGAATGAAATCGACCAGGAGGATGGAGTTTCTCACGATGATGCCGGCGAGCGCGATGAACCCAATCATCGACGTGGCGGTGAAGTACGATCCGGTTAACCAATGCCCCGGCAGAATGCCGATCAGCGTGAGCGGGATAGGAGCCATGATGATCAGCGGCGTGATAAACGATTGAAACTGTCCGACGATCAATAGATATATCAGCAACATGGCCACGGCAAAGGCAATCCCCATATCACGGAACGTTCATAGGTGATGTGCCATTCTCCATCCCATTTCATCGTGATTTTCTCTTCCGACCAAGGCTGCGCCGCGTAGTATTGTTCGATCTGATAGCCTTCCGCCGGTCGGAAGCTCTCCACTTTCTTCCCGACCCCTAGCACACCATAGACCGGACTCTCGGCCTTTTCCGCCCCCGGACCGCCGACGTCGGCAACCACATAGACCACCGGCTTCTGATTCTTGTGATAGATCGCCTTGTCCTGAACTGTGTGCTCGATCTTGAGCAGTTCGGACAGTTGGACGATGCCGCCGGCGCTCGTGCGCATGCCAATCTCTCCCAAGTGCTCCAAGCCGGTCCGCTCGGCGAGCGGTAAGCGCAACACAATTTGTACCGGGCTCTTCTCTTCAGGAATATGAACCAGCCCAACCTTGGATCCCTGCAGCGCCATGCGTAGGGTATTCACAATGTCCTGAGAAGGAATACCGGCGAGGGCGGCCTTTGCCCGATCGACTGTGAAGACGTATTTCACCTGATCTGCTTCGATATAGTCATCCACGTCCACTACTCCCGACGTGGTCTCGAATAAGGTCCGCACCTCATGGGCCACAGCAAGCTGCCGGTGGTAATCGGGACCGTACACCTCCGCGACCAGCACCGATTGCACGGGGGGACCGGGAGGTACTTCAACGATCTTCACGTTCGCACGAAACTCCCGAGCGATCTCGTGCACGGAAGGACGAATCCGCTGAGCGATCTCGTGACTTTGGGCGTCACGCTCGTGTTTCGCCACTAAATTGATCTGGATATCGGCCTCGTGTGGTTGTTCCCGTAAGTAATAGTGGCGGACCAGCCCGCTGAAATTAAACGGCGACGCCGTCCCGACATATGCTTGATAGTCCCGCACCTCCGGGACAGACCTTACGTATCGTCCCAACGCCTGCGTAACTCGTGCGGTCTCTTCGAGCGTCGTGCTTTCCGGCATATCGATCACCAGCTGAATTTCACTCTTATTGTCGAACGGGAGCATTTTTACCACGACGTGGCGGGTGTAGAACAACACGGTTGACCCTACGAGCAACAGACCGACCACCCCGAGAAACGCGTACGCTAGAATCGGATGAGCCAACAATGGGGAAAGGACGCGCCGATAGATCCGAGCGGTGAGCCCTCGCTCGTCACCTTCATGTTCGACACCCGCCACGGCAACTCCGGGGCGGTAGCAGGTTTGGCAAAACCAGGGGATCACAATGAAGGCGACCAGCAACGAAAAAAACATCGCAATGGAGGCATTGACAGGAATCGGTCTCATGTAAGGACCCATCAACCCAGAGACGAAGGCCATCGGCAAGAGCGCGGCAATGACGGTGAATGTCGCCAGGATCGTGGGGTTTCCGACTTCATCCACCGCCTTGATGGAGGCTTCGTGATGAGACCCGAGGGGCATCTTCAGATGTCGGTACGTATTCTCAACGACCACGATCGCATCGTCCACAAGAATACCGATCGAAAAAATGAGGGCAAACAAGGTCACCCGGTTGATCGTGTACCCGATCATCATCGAGGTAAAGAGCGTTAAGGCAAGGGTCAGAGGGATCGCGATCGAGACGACGAGAGCCGGCCTCGCACCCAATGCCACACCGAGAAAGACCACGACCGCGACCACTGCGATCAGAAGATGCCATAACAGTTCATTGGACTTCTCCTGGGCCGTTTCTCCGTAATCACGAGTCACGGTCACACGTACGTCCGATGGAATCGTCACACCTTTCATGTCTTCGACTTTTCGGATCACCTCGGCGGCGACAGTGACCGCATTCATGCCGGCTTGCTTCGCAATCGCGACAGTCACGGCGGGGGATTCGTTCGATACGAGACGTGAGGCATCAGGCGAGACAACTCGGGCCCCACCGGGTCCGAGACCGAACCAGACATAGCTCGTCGCCTCGGCTGGCCCGTCCGTTACCTCCGCGACCTGACGCAGATAGACGGGCCGCTGCTCACTGACACCGACTACCAGGCTTTCCAGATCTTCACGTGATCGGATGAATCGGCCAGTCTCCACGAGCAAACTTTGATTGCGGCTGTCAAAGCGACCCGTCGATAACGCTCGATTTTCCCCACGTATCACGTTCGCGACCTGGAGAGGCGTCAGCCCATAGGCCTTGAGCCTCGTTGGATCGATTTGGATGCGCAGCTCGCGCGGCCGTCCGCCGACAATAAATCCAGCCGACGTGCCGGATACTTTCTTGCTCTCCTCCAATACCTGTTCGGCGAGACGATGGAGTTCGAATTCGCCGTATCGCTCGCTGGAGAGCGTGAGGGTGACGATCGGAACATCATTCACATCCTTTGGCTTGACCAGAAAAGGCTCGGCCCCTGGCGGTAACAGGTCTTGGTTTGACATCAGCTTGTCGTAGAGATCGACCAGGCTCTGTTCCATCGGCTGGCCGACATAGAACCGGACGATGATCAGCGCACCGCCTGGGCGTGAAATGGAATAGACGTATTCGACGCCTTTGATTTCGGATAGCTTACGTTCAAACGGCTTGGTGAGTTGCTCTTCGACGACTTTGGCTGAGGCGCCCGGAAATGGCAGCCAGACATCGGCCATCGGCACCACAATCTGCGGCTCTTCCTCACGAGGGGTACCGATCACCGCAAACAGGCCCAGCACCAGCACACCTACCATGATGAGCGGCGTGAGTTTACTATCGATGAAGAGGGTGGCAATGCGGCCGCTGAGTCCTGGGCGATAGTCCATCATGCCTCATTCGTCACAAACTCAGATCGTTCTTCCCTGGGCATGTCGCTGTCTACCGGTTGACCCACGGCGATCGACGCGCTACTTCGGCGTTGGCGCAGCCACCGTCTCGACGATCTGGACCCTGGCTCCATCAACACCCTGGCTGCCGTCTGTCAAAACTCGCTCGCCCTCGTTGAGGCCAGCAAGGATCTCCACCTGTGGGTCGAATCGCCGCCCGAGCTTGACCCACCGAAGCCGCGCGACATGATTCGCTCCCACGGCATAGAGGCTGGTCAGTTCACCCCGTTCGACGATGGCTGTCACCGGAACCAGAATGGTTGGCCTGGCACCTTTGTCGAGCTGGAACCGACCGAACATGCCGGTCTTCAGTCCGGGGGTGTTGGGCAAATCAACCTTGACCATAAAGGTGTGAGTTTGTGGATCGCCGGCAGGGAGAATGTGACTGACCCTTCCGATCAAGACCTCCACTCCCAACGCATCAATGACCACAGAAATCTTGTCTCCGTTAGAAACGGACTTTAGATCACCTTCCGCCACCGTGGCTTCCAGCCGGAGACGTCGAGGGTCTTCCATTTTGAGCAGTGGCTGCCCCGGCGAGGCTAATTCGCCGGCCTCCACCTTTTGTTCGGTGATGACACCGTCGAAAGGCGCTCTCACCACTGTGTAGCTGAGCTGAGCTTCAACCGCCTTACGATTCGCCTCCGCCACTCGATAGGCCCTGGTGGCATTCTCCAGCTCCTGTTTCGACACGGCATCCGTCTCATAGAGCTGGTTCATACGGTCGAGGTGTGCCTTGGCATTCTCGACTCCGCGTTAGCACGAGCCAGGTCCGCTTGGAGATCTCGATTGTCCAGCTGGATTAGGAGCTGACCTTTGGAGACCTTTGTTCCCTCTCGCACCATCAACTTGTCGATCGTGCCTTGGATACGACTGGAGAGTGTGGCTTGGAAGATCGGAGCGACCTGACCGGTCACTTCAACGCGAATCGGCACCGACGTCTGTTGGGCCTCGAACACCACAGCCTGAATGGTCTTCTGTGGAGCAGCCGACACCACCGTTGTGGTCGGCTCTTCCTTGGATCCGCAGCCGGTCAAGAGCAGCAACACGATGAGCATTCGTTTCACTGGTTTGATCCTCGTTGTCCGACGCGTTCACCGGACTCAACGTCCATCCTTGGCTGCTCGAGCATGGTCCTCACACCGATCCTCAACCTGTGTCGTGACACTCTTGTGCTCATCCCACGTTCCACGCCTTGCCCCCAACTGTCGAAGCAAACATTCTGCCGTCGCGAGTAACTCCTCAAGACCTCGATCCGGCTTCGCACCATAGTGCCCGCGATCGAAAATCGGGATTTGAAGGCACACCTCCGCGCGATACTGGCGTTCCGGAGCATACATGATCC
>JAAUPT010000044.1 GCA_012032965.1 Nitrospira sp. | reverse complement strand
AATGAGGTAGGCACCGATGTCATTATAGGGGTTGCCGAAGTCTGGGTCTTGCGCGATGGCGTTGTGACATTCCTCAATGGCGTCATCAAGTCGTCCCATGAAGCTATAGGTCCAGCCCAAGAACGTATAGCCCTCGGCAGTTGGATGGGTTGCGATCGATTGCTTGTAGAGGTTAACTGCCTCTTCAAGCGCCCCCTTCATCTGTCGCTCAAAGGCCTGTTGAAACAGATTCCACGCCTGACGCTTGTCCTCTTCGCGCCCTTCACCTTGGAGAAGGAAATCCTGAACGTCCATATTTGTTACACGTCTCTGGTCATTCGTCATCCCTGTTTCGAATGGTCTCGTATCTCCAGGGACTTGACGAGTGACGGTTGACGTTACTCCTGTTTCAGTTTCTTCCTAATCAATTCCGCTCCGTACCGACCGGACAACAGCATCGATCCGAAGGCAGGTCCCATTCGCGGTGTGCCGTAGACGGCGGCGACTGCCAATCCGATCACGAAACAATTGGGAAAGACCTCTCCTGTCCGGTCCATGATCTCTTCTTCGGATCGCGCCACCCACATGGCCCCGTTTCCAGGCACCTTATTATACAGGTTCCGTTTATGAAGAAGCTCGACCACGATGGCATCGTGACCGGTGGCATCCACCACGATTTTGCTCTCAAGAGCGATGGGATCGACGTGGATCAGATCATGACCAGCCATCTCGGCCGTGGTGTTGTTGACGACGACCCCTTCCAGCGAACCATCGTGGCGGAGGATTAAGTCCAGTACCCGCGTCAAGTTCATAATCTTGGCACCGGCGTTGTAGGCGGCCGCGATCAGGGCACCTGTGGCGTGTGGGGGATCGACCATGTACATCCCCTCACACTCTTTGATTTTCTTACAGGGGACGCCGATTTCATCGAGAATCTCATTCGCCGGCTCGCAGATGGTTGCCTTGTTCATGAGGTATCCGCCGGACCAGAATCCACCACCGAGTGCCAAACTCTGTTCGATGAGAAGCGTTCGAAATCCCATTGTCGCGAGATCACGTGCGCAGATAAGCCCAGATGGTCCCGCACCGACGATGATCACATCGCTCTCAATGAGCTGATCAAATTCTTTATAGTATTCCCGGGCGATCTGCCGAGTGATATCTCTTTCCCGTAACGGTGCTGGTCGTGGTTTGGCCATAAGGGACTCCTACCGGTAGATCTCGGAGCCGGTCTTCTTAAACTCTTCAGATTTCTCTTTCATGCCGATTTGAATTGCCTGCTGTTCATCGACTTGGAGCTGCGCGGCGTACTCTCGAACGTCTTGCGTGATTTTCATGGAGCAGAAGTGTGGGCCGCACATCGAACAGAAGTGCGAGACTTTGGCCGCGTTGTCCGGCAGTGTTTCGTCATGGAACTGCTGCGCGGTTTCTGGGTCGAGCGAGAGATTGAACTGGTCTTCCCAACGGAACTCGAATCGCGCTTTCGACAGCGCATTATCCCGAGCTTGGGCGCCGGGATGACCTTTAGCCAGGTCAGCTGCGTGGGCCGCGATTTTATAGGTAATGACGCCGGTCTTGACGTCGTCGCGGGTCGGCAATCCCAAATGCTCCTTGGGGGTGACGTAGCAGAGCATCGCGCAACCGTACCAGCGATCATCGCAGCACCGATGCCGGACGTAATGTGGTCGTAGCCGGGAGCAATGTCGGTCGTCAACGGGCCAAGGGTGTAAAATGGCGCTTCGTGACAGGCCTGGAGCTGCTTCTCCATGTTCGCCTGAATCATATGCATGGGAACATGGCCAGGGCCTTCAATCATCACCTGCACATCATGCCGCCAGGCGATCTTTGTCAGCTCGCCTAAAGTATCGAGCTCGGCAAACTGCGCGTCGTCGTTGGCATCGGCAATTGATCCAGGTCGGAGCCCGTCGCCTAGGCTGAACGCCACGTCGTAGGCTTTCATGATCTCGCAGATTTCTTCGAAGTGCGTGTAGGCGAAGTTTTCCTGATGGTGAGCCAAGCACCATTTCGCATGGATCGAACCACCGCGGGATACAATTCCGGTCATGCGTTTGGCAGTCATCGGCACGTAGGCCAGGCGTACGCCGGCGTGAATCGTGAAATAGTCCACGCCCTGTTCCGCCTGTTCGATCAGCGTGTCACGGAAAATCTCCCACGTGAGATCTTCCGCCTTGCCGTTCACTTTTTCGAGTGCTTGATAAATCGGTACGGTTCCGATCGGCACCGGTGAATTGCGGATGATCCATTCACGGGTTTCGTGGATGTTTTTGCCGGTCGATAAGTCCATGACGGTATCGGCCCCCCAGCGCGTCGACCAAATCATCTTCTCGACTTCTTCTTCGATGGATGAGGCGACGGCGGAATTGCCGATGTTGGAGTTGATCTTCACGAGAAAGTTCCGGCCGATGATCATCGGTTCGCTTTCTGGATGGTTGATGTTCGAGGGAATGATCGCGCGACCACGGGCCACTTCGTCGCGTACGAACTCGGGCGTGATAACTTGAGGAATAGAGGCACCCCAGGCAAATCCAGGATGCTGTTTCACACCGCCACCCTGGTCATTCTGGTTGTTCAATTGGCCTGCAGCCTCGCGGGACTGGTTTTCACGGATCGCGATGAATTCCATTTCCGGAGTGATGATCCCTTTCCGGGCGTAATGGAGTTGGGTAACGTTCTTGCCTGCTTTTGCCCGCAAGGGCTTGCGGATGTGCTGAAACCGCAGTTCAGCCAGCTTCGGGTCTGCTGCACGCATTCGACCGTAGGCCGAGCTGACTTCCGGAAGTTCCTCGACATCTTCTCGGCTGATGACCCAGGCGCGTCGCAATGGTTCGAGCCCCTGGCGGACTTCGATCGTGATGGAGGAGTCTGTATAAGGACCCGACGTGTCGTAGACGATCACAGGGTGGTTACTCGATTGCGTGCCATTCGTTCCTTTTGTCGAATTCAGACTGATTTCCCGCATCGGGACACGAACACCAGGATGTACGCCATCTACATAAATCTTACGCGATGCGGGAAACGGCGTGGTGGTCAGCGGAAGAGACGAGGTGACCACTCCGTTTCCGTTGCCGGATCCGTTTGTATCTGTCTGGATGCTCATAAGTGAGATCCTTTCGTAGTTGTCGTAGTTGGCAGAACAGGCACCGATCGTGGCTCTTGCCAATAAAAAAGCCGCCTTCCCAGGAGCCGGGAACGCGGCTGACTCTTTACAGGGTCCGCTGTCGTCCGGCTTCCCTACGCTGGTATTACCCAGGTCAGGTTATGAGGGTCGTCCGATCACGCGGACTCTCAGCTCAAGGCTCCCCTAGCGATTGTTGATGATCGTAGTACTCCAAGGCCTCGAAGTCAATCGGCTATTAGACCCAGCGTGCCGACTATCCTTTGGGGGGTCGAACTAGGACTTTTCCGCACTGGGCAATTCATTGATTGTGAGGGGAGGCTATCGTAGAATGACTTTCCTTTTAAGTGGGAGGACCTGTGTCAGCTACGGTGACAGTACCAAAGCCAATTGACGAGTACCAGGCGCTGGCGCCGGAAGCATTGTACCGTCGCATCGTTGCGGCCAAGCAGATACTGGGCGAGCGAGTTATGATCCTGGGCCATAATTACCAGCGAGATGAGGTTATTCAGCATGCCGATTTTCGTGGTGACTCGCTCTTGTTGGCCAAACTAGCCGCCGAGCGGTCCGAACGGCCCCACATTGTCTTTTGCGGCGTGCACTTCATGGCTGAGACGGCGGATATCCTCAGCCGTTCTCAGCAAACGGTCATTTTGCCCGACATGGCGCTGGTTGCTCGATGGCCGATATGGCTGCGATCGAGCAAGTCGATCAATGCTGGGAAGCCTTAGGACGTGTGGTCCCCGTGGAAGAAACCGTGATCCGGCGGTATATGTGAACTCGGCGGCGGTCCTTAAGTCGTTTTGTGGCGAACATGGAGGAATTACGTGCACTTCCTCCAACGCCAAAGCGGTGATCGAATGGTGTTGGGCGAGGCGAGAAAAGATTCTCTTCTTTCCGGATGAACACTTGGGGCGGAATACGGCGAATAAGATGGGCATCCCTCGCGAACAGATGATCGTGTGGGACCCCTATCAACCCAACGGTGGGAACACCAGAGACGCCATCAAGAGAGCCAAACTGATCTTGTGGAAGGGGCATTGCAGCGTCCATCAAATGTTCCAGCCGGTGCATGTGGATCACTTTCGCAAGCAGTATCCAGACGGTAAGGTTATCGTCCATCCAGAGTGTCACGAGGATGTGGTAAACAAGGCCGATCTCATCGGATCGACAGAATTCATTATCCGCACGGTGACGGCTGCTCCGGCCGGTACGACGTGGGCGGTTGGCACGGAACTGAATCTCGTCAATCGTTTGAAGCATGAACTCACCGACAAGAAAGTGTTCTTCCTATCCTCCACTGTCTGTCAGTGCGCCACTATGTTCCGGATTGATGCCGCGCACCTCTGCTGGGCGATGGAGAATCTAGCTGAAGGGCACGTTGTGAATCGCATCATCGTGCCAGAGGACGACAAGCACTGGGCAAAGGTTGCGCTTGACCGCATGATGGCGATCAGTTAGGGCTGGTACCTTCCCCCTTCCTTCCGGTATAGTCCCACGATTCTGTACGATCGTATGGTGAGTGTTCGGATTCCATCGTCCTATGGATTACAAATCAACGCTCAATCTTCCGAAAACAGATTTCCCGATGAAGGCCAATTTGCCTCAGCGGGAACCTGCGATGCTGGCCTGGTGGGAAGAACAGAAGCTCTATGACCAGATTCAGGCCTTGGGGAAGGGGCGGCCTCGGTATGTGCTGCACGATGGCCCTCCTTATGCCAACGGCCGTATCCATATCGGACATGCCCTGAACAAAGTGCTCAAGGACATCATCGTCAAATCGAAGACGATGGCGGGCTTCCACTCGCCCTACGTACCCGGGTGGGACTGCCATGGATTGCCGATCGAGCATCAAGTCATGAAGGAATTGGGCGACAAGAAAAAAGACTTAGATGTGTCGGCAATTCGGAAACTCTGCCGGGACTATGCCGAACGCTACGTCAACATTCAGCGAGACGAATTTAAGCGGCTGGGGGTGTTGGGAGAATGGGAGCATCCCTACCTGACAATGACTCCGGCGTATGAAGCCACCATCGTTCGCGAGTTTGCAAAATTTGTGGAGCGCGGGGGAGTTTTCAAGGGCCTCAAGCCGGTACTCTGGTGCACTCAGGATCAAACAGCGCTGGCGGAAGCGGAAGTCGAATATGACGACCACACATCCCCGTCGATCTACGTGAAATTTCCTGTCGTCACATCACCCGCTGTTCTCGCGAAAACCTTTCCGGATATTGCCTTTCCTGACGGAATGAAGCTCGTGTCCGTCGTCATTTGGACGACGACGCCGTGGACCCTGCCGGCCAATCAGGCTGTCTGCATTCACCAAGATTTCGACTACGCCTTTGTCCAAACCGGCGATGAATTGTTGGTCATAGCAGAAAAGCTCGTGGACAACGTTGCGAAGGATTGCGGGCTCAATGATTATTGTGTCGTGGGCGTAAAGAAAGGTGGGGAAGGTTTTGAAGGGTTAGAAACGCAACGGCGTTGTCCACCGGCTTGTCGCCCATCTTGCTCGGCGACTTTGTGACGCTCGATCAGGGTACCGGTTGTGTGCACATCGCGCCTGGCCATGGCATGGAGGACTACCTGCTTGTGCTGGAGCACAACGCAAAGGCTTCGCCCGGTGAGCGGCTTGAAATTCTCGCACCGGTGGACAACAGTGGTCGATTTACAACGATCGTCAAGGAATTCGCCGGCCAACAGGTCTTGAAGGCGAATCCGAGGATTGTGGAGTATCTGCAGGGGAATGGGCGTTTGCTGGGGCAGGGTTTACTGAACCATTCGTATCCGCACTGTTGGCGGTGTAAGAATCCCGTGATCTTCCGCGCGACCGAGCAATGGTTTGTCTCGATGGAGACGAATGACTTACGGAAAGAGACTCTGGCGGAAATCGAGCGAGTTCGATGGATTCCGAGCTATGGTCGTGATCGGATCTTCGGCATGATCGAAAACCGGCCGGACTGGTGCCTCTCACGTCAGCGGGTGTGGGGTGTTCCGATACCCGGGTTTACGTGTAGTACGTGTCAGCATGTGCTGGCCGACCCTACCATTGTTGAACATGTTGCGGTTTTGATGGAATCAAAAGGTGCGGATGTGTGGTTCGAACAATCCGCCGCCGACCTGTTGCCTGCTGGAACAACCTGTCCAAAATGTGGCGGGACAGGCTTCGAGAAAGAGCGAGATATCCTGGATGTCTGGTTTGAATCCGGCGTGAGCTATGCAGCTGTTCTTAAATCGAGGAAGTGGTGGCCGGCAGATTTGTATCTTGAAGGGTCCGACCAACATCGGGGCTGGTTCCATAGCGCTTTATTGGCTGGTGTCACGACGGATCATCGCGCACCCTATCAGGCGGTGTTGACCCATGGGTTCGTCGTGGACGGGCAGGGGAAGAAGATGTCCAAGTCGGCCGGAAATGTGGTCGCGCCGCAAGATGTCATGAAACAGTCGGGCGCGGAAATCCTCCGCTTGTGGGTGGCGGCTCAAGACTATCGTGAGGATCTGCGAATCTCACAGGAAATTCTGACTCATCTGATTGAGGCCTATCGTAAGGTCCGTAACACGTCCAGATTCTTGTTAAGCAACGTATATGATTTTGATCCGTCATCGCAGGCGGTTACCTATGACCAACTCCCGGAGCTGGATCGATGGGCGCTGATGCGTCTCGGGGAGCTGATTACGAAAGTGCGCCGAGCTTATGAAGACTTTGAATTTCACACGATCTTTCATGCCCTGAACAATTTTTGCTCGGTCGATCTGAGCGCGGTGTATCTCGATATCCTCAAGGATCGCCTCTATACGTTTCGTGCGGACTCTCCGCTGAGGCGAGGCTCACAGACCGTCCTCTATGAGATTGTCGTGGTACTTGCGAAACTGATGGCCCCAATATTGAGTTTTACAGCCGACGAGATCTGGCAAATGCTACCTGAGGCGGCCCGTAAAGAAGCGACGAGTGTCCATCTGGCCTCGTTCCCGGAAGAGCCGAGTCTCTGGACAGATAACGCCTTAGCGAGTCGGTGGGAAAAGCTGCTGGGGTATCGGACCCAGGTCCAAGGCGAGTTAGAAGCCCGCCGTCGAGACAAGATAATCGGATCGTCGTTGGAGGCCCATGTGCGAATCGAGGCCGGCCCTGAGGCGCATCAATTCCTGGCCACGTACATCGGTGATCTCAGCACGATCTTCATCGTGTCTCGCGTGACGCTTGTGCCGGGAGGGACGGGCTCTTCGGACTTCCGAATCACGGTTGAGAAAGCGACTGCCGCGAAGTGCGAACGTTGCTGGAACTATCGAGAAGCTGTTGGAAAGAATCATGATCATCCAACGCTATGCGAGCGATGCGTGGAGGCCGTCCATTGAGTGCCTCCTGGCTTCGCAATATGGCGCTGGCGTTAGTGACTGGCAGCATCATTCTTCTTGATCAGCTGACGAAACAGCAGATCATGCAAACGATGCGCTTGCACGAATCGATCCCCATCATCCCCAATCTCTTTAGTCTGACGTATATTCGGAACCCTGGAGCAGCGTTCGGCTTATTGGCCGGGAGCAGCAACGCGTTTAGGATGGTGTTTTTTGGGCTGACCTCGATCTTCGCGCTTGGGTTGCTCAGTACGATCTTGGTGCGGATGCCCGAGCAGGACTGGGTCGGTCGCGTGAGTGTGGCGGGAATTCTCGGCGGCGCGATCGGCAACCTGATCGATCGACTGCGGTTCGGGGAAGTGATTGACTTTCTCGACGTGTACGTCGAAAGCTACCACTGGCCCGCATTTAACGTGGCGGACTCCGCGATCACCGTTGGCGTGATCTTCTTGATTATTCACTTCGCATTTGAGAAGAAGCCCGACCCCTCTACAGCCTCAGAGCCCAACTCATTTCCCTAGTATGAGCTATATCTTGTGTGTGGGGCTTTGGAAATGTAGTGGTATCGTGGCGACCCCGGCACCAATGCTCTGAGGCTTCGGCACTAGGCTGGCATTGGGACGATAAATCCGCCATTCTCCTTGACTTCCTTCTGCTGCTCCGCTGAAAACATGACCAGCGGTTCGCTGTGACAAAATTGACATTCTTTTGTCGTCACCGCAGCAGTTGGTTCCCCGATGCCGACCAAGTACTCCTTGGCAAGCTTGAGCGCGGTTGTTTCATCCGTCGTCATCACATCGAAATGAATGCGACCATTCTTCCCGTTGACCCACGTATCGTAGACACGAATCGTATCCGAAGACATAAACAACTCCTTTCAACTGGCGACCACGATCACCAAGACTCCAAGCATAATACGATAGTAGGCAAACGCCCGCAAGGTATGCCGCTGGACATAGGTGAGGAAGGCAGCGATGACTGCCCACGCCACCAGGAATGAAATAACCATCCCAAGAGCGAGCGCCAGAAAATCCTGCTCGGTAAATGTCCCGCGCGCCTTCCATGTTTCGTAGAGAGTGGCCGCAATGATTGTCGGGAGGGCGAGAAAAATGAATATTCCGTGGCGACCTTCCGGTCGAGTCCCGCGAGGAGGCCTCCGATGATGGTTGAACCGGATCGGGACATGCCCGGAATCAGCGACGCGCATTGTGCGACCCCGATCCAGAACGCATGGATGGGTGAAACTTGTTCCAGACTCATCGCCTGACTCGTGCGCTTGGTGGCTTCCACGATGAGGATGATGATGCCTCCGAGGATCGAAGTGGTCGCCACGGTTTGCGGGGTGAATAGATGCGATTTGATCCACCCGTGCGCCGCGAGGCCGAGTGCGGCAGCCGGAAGAAAGGCGATTCCTAACCCGATCAAGA
>JAAUPT010000440.1 GCA_012032965.1 Nitrospira sp. | reverse complement strand
AGCTTTGTCAGCGCTTCTACGGAAGGCGACTGTCCGACTTCCAGGCATAATCGCTTGACACGATCCCAGTTGGATTCGACTTCGATCCCTCCACAATTGGCAATAAGGATCTCGGTACCCTCACGGGTGGACTTCACGGCACAATAGTATTCTTCTTTGTGAGCGATCATTTCCGATACAATGACTTGCTTCACGCTGATGCTGCCGACCTGGCGGCCGATCATTTCCTTGGTCACAGCCACGGCAGCATTGAGATCCAGCCCGACCTTCACGAGCCCGAGTTTGAAACGAGAGCCAAGCGCTTCATGCGCCTTCGCCACGAGCTTGGAAGCCTTCATCCAATCATTGGCTTGTCCGAGCTTGGCCAGCTCGTCCGCAGACGTCACGACAACATAGTTGGGAACGTGAATACCCCACTTCTTCATCAGCCCCATGCCGGGGCCTTCCAACACCTTAGCCATGCGAATTCTCCTTCATCATGAACTCAACCGATAGGGGAGCAGGATTCTAGCGGAAATCAATAGGATGTCTCAAGACACCAGAGGGACTAAGTTCAGAGGGATCAAAAGGCCTAGAAGAACGGTGATTGTCGGCGCGTAAGGCTAACCGAATGAAAATTCAGACTAAGTTCGGTTGAGCTACAACTGTGCGAAAGCCTCAACTCCATTTATTATTGGCGTGTTAGAAATTCTTCCTCTCGTCGCCTTGAGCTGACCTTTACTCGTAGGAATGTGGAATCTCAATGAAGGATCTTTGCCCGTTCGGTTGTGAAGAATTCCCGAACGGACCTGCAGAATCGCCTTGCCCTGCCCCCACGGTCACCGGGAAACCTGACAAGTTCGACAAATGAACGAACTGCGCTCGCTTTGGAGCCGTCGGATGACGTGCCCACAGCGGTTTGGACAAGGTTGCCCCTCTTTCCCATACACCAAATGGCGGCGTTTGTATTGCCCCTCGGTGCCGTCGGGCGCAAAAAAATCACGGACACTCGACCCTCCTGAGAGAATCGCTTCCTCAAGAACCTCTCGCATGATCGTGTAGAGACGTTCTATTTTCCGCACTGGAAGCCGGCTGACCTGCATATTCGGGTGGAACCTGGCCCTGAAGAGAATTTCGTTTGCATAGATGTTCCCGATACCCGCAATGACCTGCTGATGCATCAGGAGCGGCTTCAGCCGACCGCGCCGCTCCCGCAAAAGCCTCACAAAGTCCTGCTTCGAGACAAGAAGGGGATCAACCCCAAATCGGCGCATGAGGTATCGTTCAAGCCCGGTCTTGTCCAGCAGCGAGAGCCGTCCGAACCGACGAGGGTTCCAGTACCGCAACTCCGGCTCACGAGAGCCCTCGAACAACAGCCGGACATGTACGTGTTGTGGGTATTTCGTCGGTACAGACCGGAACAAGAGGAGGCCGGTCATTCCAAGCTCCGCCACCACATAGCGACAGGCTTGTTCGTTCACAAATCCTAAGACTACGCTTTTCCCGAACCGTTGGACGGACTGTAAGATGGCCTCTCGATACCAAGATACGCTGCCGAGGCCTTCACGCACGATATCCGCACGCCCGACCCACACCTCACTCAGCCGTGCTCCAAGGAGGCGAGTACGAATTTGTCGGGCGACGACTTCCGCTTCAGGCAGCTCCGGCATATCTTGACCAGTTCACCGATAGAAAGGATCCTCATTACGCCATGCGGCTCACGGAAAGGCAAGGGAGGATGGGAAGGATGGATTGAGAAAAGGATCAGTATTGAGGTAAGCCTGAGTTACGCGGCGCGCCGGAGTTGACGAACCTGTTCAATGGCAACCTGAAGATTCGGCAGCGGCATAGCGCCGGGTCTCGAGCCATGACCAGCTTCAGCACCTCATCATAGGTTCGACCTTCCACACAACAGAGATAGGCCATGACCACTGAAACAGAACGGCCCATTCCGGCTCGACAGCAGACCAGCGTCCGGCCTTTAGGAGCGCGCGGTTCAAGCCAGTGGACGGCTTCCATCAGCTTGGCCGGATCGGCCTTGGCGAACTCCCGAAAGGGAATCCGATGATAGTCAACCCATTCAGCCGGTGTGATGGTAAACTCTTCAGCGACGAACAGCAGTGTGCCGACCGCCGCAGGAGGTTCCTGCGCATCATCAATGCTTCCCACCAACAGGTTGTCCGTAATCATGTGCATGGCCTAGTCAGTATAGCTCGACCATGATGGCCGTCAAGTATTCCGGATGGCACTGTAATGTGGTTGCGATTCCATTTCTCCTCCCGTTATACTCAATACTCATTTGGCGAACAAACGGTACTTAATCGCTATGGTTACCTTAACGCAACAGGAAGTAGAACGGCGGCTGAATTCGGTCCCGTGTGCCATCTGCAAACAGTCCAACTTCGGCATCGATGAACGGTTTATGGGGCCAGACGGAGACTGGCGGGGCATCTGCAAGAAATGCTTCTACACCTTCCCGGTCCATACCGACATGGAATTCTATTTGAGGACGCAGCCCGATGTACCGCTTCGGTTGAAAGAGATTTCCTGCACGGCGTGCAATCACCGGGGAGTGAGCCTCGATTTACGAGCCACAATATCTGTGCGAGACGCCTATTACTTCGTGACCTGCCAGGGTTGTAAACGGCAGTTCCCTGAGAAATCGTCGTTGGAAGCCTTTGAATAAATCCACAGTCCTGCCCTCTCCTGGTGTATACTGACTATTATGACTGAACAGCCTAAACAAACCGACCAGCCTTCCCCGGAGGAAGAGCCCAAGGCGAGGAAAGAAATCCCGCTCATCGCCATTCAGGACGATGCTGATGTGATGGCTGAAGAAATGGCTGAGCTCTTCGAAGAAGACAAGGTCTCCCACCAACACGGCAGTTCGGAACCGGAAGCGGACTAGCTCTCAAAGATTCCCAGAAGTCATCAGCAAGCGGAGCTTCCGCCGCCATACCTCTCGGAGTTACCCTTCTGAGTTTCAACAAGCGGAAACCTTGTGGAATACCCGTGGCCACGGTC
>JAAUPT010000439.1 GCA_012032965.1 Nitrospira sp. | reverse complement strand
TGCCGGCGCGCAGGATCCTCTTGCCATGGCGGAAGCGATGAAGTACGCCGTTCACGCCGGTCGGCTAGCCTACAAAGCTGGCCGTATTCCGAGAAAGCTGTATGCCACGGCGAGCAGTCCGATCGAAGGGATGCTCTGACAGGATGCTGAAAAAGTCCGCCAGCGGCGTTCTCGCATCGCTCAGAAGCTCAACGTACCGAAGCGTACGCCTCACCTCTTCGCTCGCTACGGCCTTGCTGGACGGACTTTTTGAGCATCCTGTTAGAACGTCGGGCTCAATCCTTCGCTGATGCCTCCAGTAAATTTTCGTCTGCTTCTGGTAACCGATCGTCACCAAATTCACGGACGTTCCCTGTCACGGTTCTCAGTCACGCGATTCAAGCCGGTCTGCAGGCCATTCATTTGAGAGAGCGGGATCTCCCCACGGGTGAGCTCCTTTCATTGGCAGGAGACATCCAAGCGATGGCAACGCCTGGAGGAGTTTCGTTGATCATCAACGATCGTGTGGATCTCGCAATGGCGCTGGGTTTGGACGGCGTTCACTTGCGAACTGATAGTTTGCCGTCCCATTCCGTGCGTCAGATCGTCGGTCCGCACAGATTGATCGGTGTCTCCACACATTCGGCTGAAGATGTGTGGCACGCGAGTCAGGGCTGCGCCGATTACGTGGTCCTCGGCCCCATTTTCGATACCCCGTCCAAGCGCTCCTTTGGGCCTCCCCTCGGGCTCGATCTGCTGGCCGATGTCTGTCGCAGCTCATCAATGCCGATCTTTGCCATCGGAGGGATCACATGTGAGCGGGTCCGTGAAGTTCGTCAAGCCGGCGCACATGGAGTGGCCGTGATCGGAGCGCTGTTGGCATGCGACGACATCAGTGTAGCTGTCAGAGAATTCACGCGCACGTTAGAGATGTGAGCCGTTGAGTCATGCGGCGTGCATGCAAGTCGCGTGAGATCGTCTGTTGGAGTTGACCACCCCTAGGTCGGGTGTTAGAATCCGCAAACAAGGCTAATTCGCGGTCAATTCGATGTCGCGAATCACTCGTGTCGTCTCGATATGGCGGAAAGTAAAGGTCAGCCAAATCGACTCCGGTCCCTCCGAGATTCTGTCAAGAAGATTACGAAGCGGCTATCTGAGGGTGATGGAGAAATGATCCACAAGAATGACGAACACGCTCGGGAACTGGACAAGCTTCGAGTTCAGATTCAGTCGATGGAAGAAGAGATCCGTCGGCTGTATCAATCTCGGCACCAACTCGATCAAGCTAATAAGCAGAACGAAAAGCTTGTAGCGACGCTGCAGGAAGCGAAGGCTCAGATCGAGGCGCTACGGACCGAGGTTGAAAAACTGACGGCACCGCCGTCGGCCTATGCCATTTTTTCAAGTATGAATGAGGACGGCACTGGGAATGTCTATGTCTCTGGACGGAAAATGAAGGTTAGTCTTCATCCCTCAATCAGGCCGACAGAGTTGCGTAAGGGACGAGAAGTTGTACTCAATGAAGCGCTCAATGTGATCGAGGTAAAAGAATTCGACAGCCAGGGAGAAGTCGTTCGGCTCAAAGACGTGTTGGAGGGAGGACGAGCTCTAGTCACACTCCATTTTGATGAGGAGAAAGTGGCTGAGTTGGGTGATCCGCTGCTGACGGAACGGCTGAGTGTGGGGGATCATCTTTTGTATGACTCTCGGTCAGGGTATGTGATCGAGAAGCTGCCGAAGTCCGAAGCGTCAGAGCTCGTGTTGGAGGAGGTTCCCGACGTCGATTATGAGAACATTGGCGGTCTCCAAAAAGAATTGGATCAAGTGCGTGATGCCGTCGAACTCCCATTCTTGCATCCACAGATTTTTTCCGAGTACAAGCTCAGTGCTCCAAAGGGTGTCCTGCTCTATGGTCCGCCAGGCTGTGGGAAGACACTGATTGCGAAAGCCGTGGCCAACTCGATCGCCAAGAAATTGGGCCATCGAGCCGGTAAAGAGATTCGCAGTTACTTTCTGCATGTCAAAGGTCCGGAGCTACTGAATAAGTATGTGGGCGAATCGGAACGACAGGTGCGCGAGGTCTTCAAGAAGGCAAAGGAACGAGCCGATGATGGCCATCCGGTAATCGTCTTTTTCGACGAAATGGACGCACTTTTTCGGACCCGTGGGACGGGGGTGTCGTCGGACATTGAGTCCACAATAGTTCCTCAATTCCTTTCCGAGATCGACGGGGTGGAGCGGTTACGGAATGTCATCGTCATCGGGGCGAGCAATCGCCAGGATCTGATCGATCCGGCCGTGCTTCGTGCTGGTCGATTGGACGTCAAAGTTAAAGTGGGAAGACCTGATGCCACAGCTGCTCGAGACATTTTCTCCAAGTATATCTCGACGGATCTTCCGTTCGCCCAGGAAGATTGGAACGTCATGGAGGGGATCGCCTGGCGCTCGTAGAACGCTTGACCGCCCTGACGGTCGAAACGATGTATGCGGCTAGCGAGGAAAATAAGTTCATCGAAGTAACGTATGCCAATGGTGAAAAGGAAGTCCTGTACTTCAAAGACTTTGCCAGTGGGGCATTGATCGAAGGGATCGTCTCACGAGCGAAGAAGTTTGCCGTGAAGCGCGTAATTGCGCAAGAAGGTTCAGGCCTGCGCTCGGATGATTTGATACGGGCCATTCGCGAAGAGTTTAAGGAACACGAGGATCTTCCCAAACACGACCAATCCAGATGATTGGGCAAAAGTCGCTGGGAAGAAGGGCGAAAAGATTGTTCATCTTCGGACCATCAGCGGTGGACCGACGGAACATCGGCAAATTGAAACCATCAGTACGGGCCACTATCTCTAGCGATTGTATGCAAGAACACACTCCAATGAGTCGCGCGCGGGTGCTGGGCACTGAAACCGAGTTTGGCATTACGTCGAAAGACGGATCCACAATGGACCCTGTCTCCGGCTCCTTTGCGGTGATCGGCCATTACCCAGACTTGCTGGCGCCGTGTGCAATTTGGGATTATGAAAATGAAA
>JAAUPT010000438.1 GCA_012032965.1 Nitrospira sp. | reverse complement strand
TGTGAATCGCTCTCGGATCTGCTCAAGTTGTTCGGAAGAGATGGTTTGTCTGAGTCGCATTGCCAGCTGTCGTCCTACAAACCTTATAGAGTGGTATCGGCGATAGAATTGGAGAATATGGCCGACGGCCGCTTCTACAGAATCGACGATGACAAAGAGACTCATGTCTTCTTCATTGATCAATTTTCGCGTTAACAGCTGTCGTACCACGAATGCCGACCAGTCATTCCAGTAGTCGCAACCAGGAGCCTGTAGGCAATGATGGGCTGAGGGTCACTCTTTCCTGTCTGGGCCAGGGTGAGGATCTCAAATCCTTCATCGTGTGTGCCGAAACCACCTGGAAAGAGCGCAATGGCGTTCGCTTCCTTTTGAAACATCAGCTTTCGCGTAAAAAAATATTTGAAGGTGATCAGTTTCTCGTCATCGGCAATGGTCGAATTCGGCCCTTGCTCAAATGGCAGCATGATATTGACGCCAAAGCTATTCTCCCGCCCTGCACCTTCTTGAGCGGCGCGCATGATCCCATCCGCCCCTCCGGTGATGACCATAAACCCTTCTTGCACAATGGCTTGGGCGAAGTGGTGGGCCAATTGATAATTGGGATCGTCCGATGGCGTCCGTGCCGAGCCAAAATACTGACTTTCTGACGATCACGATAGCCATGAAACACGCCAAATGCATGGCGCAACTCTTTGACGGCCCGATTGACGATCTTGATATCTAGAAGGTCGAGGTGTGCATCGTTGAGTTTCAAGAGCCCCGTCAGGAGTTCTCGCATGAGCGCAGCGTGCAAGTCATCTTCCGGGCTATCCAGGAGCGCGCTGATGTGATGAAGAATCTCGTCGCGTGACAAGATGGGACGAGATCGATTTGGCGATGATTTTCCGGTTGTATGCATGGTCGTCCTTGCGTTGAGTGAGGAAATTGTATCAGCGGAACAGAGGTTGGTCAAAGATTGAGAAGATCTTGACCGATTTAAGATGGGTCGAACGACTTAGGAAGATTGGCCAGCACCCATGCTTTAATTCTGGACTGATCGGCTGGAGAGAGATCCGTAAATTGGACGTCAATACCAGGAGGCGTGGAGATGCTAGAACGGGTTGCGCCTGAGACTTGCTCGACCAGAGCATTATTCAGGACCGTCCCTCGTATCGTCAACGGACTCATGGCTTCGGAAAGGGAAAAACTCAGTATAACTTTTGTTCCTGGAAGGAGGAAAGCCGGAGACTTTACAGAAGCACCGGCATGACTGAGTTGGGTGACGGTACCTTGCTGGTCAGCACCCTCTGAGTCTCCATCCATAATGCTGATGGTGGCTGCTATGTTTGTCACGCACCGCCTCGGCGAAAGCACCAGGTCTCGAGCAGTCAGGACTCCGACCGGTTGATCTTGTTTGGTGACGATTAGGATCGGTGTCCCAGTGGACATCATGAGGGTCGATGCATCCTCCATGGCTCGATCGTATTCGATAAATTGGACCGGTCGGGTCATAATCGTACGGACTTCAATATCATCAGCTCAAGGCCCTGAGCGACTACTTTTTCACGATATCGGTCGGTGTCATGAGTCCGAAACGAGACTCCGAGTCTTTGACCAGGAGGCAGGGCGTCCGTTCACGTTCTAAGAGAGACGCCGCTTCGGTGACGGATACATCTCCGGGAATCTGAACGACGCCGGGTGTCATCATGTGTGCAACCAGAGTGATCTGCTGTTCCGTCTCGTTCCGCTGTTGATCGTCCTTGTCCGACATTGCTCAGCCAGGTCCTTTTTCACCAGTAATTTTCCTCCCTGGCCGTCGCAACGTATGCCAAGTATAGCAGAAGGTCTGGTGAGGCCACGAAGGGGGCAAAGGGTTGTCATTCAATGGGTTTACGACATACACTAGGCCAAAATTGTGACCGACGGAATGGGTAGAACGATGACAGTTCGAGGGTGCTTCCATCATAAGTTCCTTCGCCGACTCGAGGCGATTCCTCAGCACGGACTAGGCCTTTCCGTCGATATCCATGCGCCTGCCCTCGCGAGCTTGCGGGAGAGTTTCCAAGAACGTCACCTTCCGCTCAGCTATCTAGAGGTCTTCCATACGACCTCCATGGCCTTGAAGAACGTAAACAAGGATCTTGGTGACGAATTGCTAGCCTATCACGGAGAAGGGTTGTGGGTCACCCAACCCGAGGTGAGGGAAACGAGGTCTTTTCAAAAGGCCATCCGAGAAACGATCGAGCATCTTTCCATCTTGCAGAGTGCCTGGTTAAATCACGAATGTGCGACGAAGGTTCTCGCCGGGCATTACTTTGGAACCTATCTCCCTCCGCTCTACACTCGATCAAGCGCAGAGATTGTGAGCGAGAATATCAGAGAGATTCAAAGTCTTCTCGATCAACAATGTGCACTTGGAAATGGCAGCACGCCGTTGGTGCTGCTGGAAATGCCGCCACTTACCTATTTCGTTGCCGGAACTCTGTCTGTTCCATCGTATTATAGGATCGTCTGTGATCAGTCGTCTTGTGGGCTGGTGTTGGATGTCGGTCATCTCTGGACGGTCTTTCGCTACTCTGGGGCCTATCGAACCCTGTCGCTCACGCGATTTGTGAGCGCGTTTCTTGATGAATTCCCCATGGAGCGGGTTGTAGAAATTCATGTTGCAGGTCTGGCTACTCATGTTTCAACGAAACCCCATTTCTCAATTCCATCAAGCCACACGAACGATGATGCGCTTCCGGCATGGATCGATGCGCATGAAGCCCCCATCCCCCCTGTTTTGTTCGAGATGCTTGATCAGATTCTGAATCATCCACAGCTCATCAGTCTGAAAGGGCTCGCATTGGAGGTCGACACGAAACCTGTTGGACTGATCGTCGAGGAATTCGCCGAGTTCACGCGATGCTACGCATCAGTGTTCAATCGTATACCGATGGCCGACAAGCGCGTGATCACTATCGAAGCCGGCTCATTCCATGAGGAGCAGTGTTCAACAAGAACCGGACCGGATCTGAGTGATGCCTA
>JAAUPT010000437.1 GCA_012032965.1 Nitrospira sp. | reverse complement strand
GACGATCCGCGCAAACGTCGACCATGGCACAAAATCCATGAGCTGGGCGAACAGGGTCTTGCCGGCATTCATGGGCACCTCCGCGGAAAATCTCCGCAAAGTGCTCCAGCAAATTCAGATCGACACCACCCTTTTTCGCTCCATACCCCACAGAAATCCTGACTTTCAGAGCCAGTGACGTTCACTTAACCGGACAGCAGTGATCAAACCTGACAGTTTGCGGATTGACTTGGTTGTCGGGGAGCTACAGGGGAACCAGAGAAGATGGAAGCGAGAGAGGATTCCATGATAGCTAGAAATAGTAAAATTGTCCTTGACTGGGATCAATGATAGGTATATATACTGATTAGCGAGCCCCCGTTGTGTGCCCAGTCCGCCAGCGACACCGAGTAGCGGACTTCTCTCATGCCATCAACCAGTTACCAAGGAGCAATCTCGCCATGGGTGGGTTTGGGATTCTTGACTTCCCTTCTCCGTCAGCCCCAACGCCTTCACATCCGGCACCTGAAGCAGATCCGAAGGAGGCCGAACGCCAGAGGCGGTTGGAAGCACTCGAGCGGAAGCGCCGTAGCCGTTCAGGCACTATCACTACTTCGCCAAGTGGCCTGCTTGCGCTTAGCGATTGGGCACCAAAGAGAAAGTCCCTTTTGGGAGAATAGCCATGACCGCGATAACACCAGGACGGGTAGTCGAAACGTTATCAAAGGGCCAGAGGAAGGCGCACCATCTGGGAAGCTCACTGGCAGGAATGCTACGATTTTGCGCTCCCACACCGTGATACCGTCGTCCGAACCGCTGCCTCGGGCGAGAAGAAGGGAGACAAGCTATTTGACGGAACAGCTCCGGACGCAGTGGATCAGTTAGCGGCAAGTCTCATGGCGCAATTGACACCACCGTGGACAACATGGATCGGCTTTAGCGCCGGGACAGATGGACATGGTTTGAGCGAAAAGAACTAGATACCGAGTTGGAGCGAGTAACAACCGTACTTCAGTCTCATTTTGACCGCTCAAACTTCGCCGTTGAGATGCATCAATGCTATTTGGACCTAGTGACTGCGGGAACTGCGTCACTAATGTTTGAAGAAGCGGCGCCAGGCGAACTATCTGCGTTCAAGTTTACCGCAGTCCCTTTAACACAAGTGGTGTTAGAAGAGGGGCCCTCGGGGCGCCTCGACACGACGTTTCGCCGCAGCGAGCTAACGCCGGCCCAGTTGGCTGAGCGCTTTCCCGCGGCCCGTTTTTCCGACACGCTGACACACCGATCCAAGGAAGATTCCGAACTTCGCCTTTCAGTCATTGAGGCGGTGATACCAGAAAATGGTGAATTTTCCTACGTTGCATTGGTTGAGCCTAGTTCAGTAGCTGTCAGTGAGCCTCTTTTGTTGGCGGAAGGCTCGTTTGCATCTTCTCCGTTCGTCAATTTCCGATGGCTGAAAGCGCCAGGAGAAAATTACGGCCGTTCACCGGTGATGAAGGCCTTACCTGACATAAAAACGGCCAACAAAGTTGTGGAACTGGTTCTGAAAAACGCTTCGATTGCCGTGACGGGAATGTGGCAGGCTGACGATGATGGAGTAATCAATCCTGCAACAATCAAACTGGTTCCAGGCACCATTATTCCGAAGGCCGTAGGTTCTGCGGGCCTAACGCCACTTCAGGCACCCGGTCGGTTTGACATTTCCGAGCTCGTTCTCGAACAACTTCGAGGCCGCATTAGAAAGGCCCTTTTTGTTGATCAGCTTGGCCAGATCAACGGCCCCCGTATGACTGCCACGGAAGTTCTCGAGCGTTCAGCAGAGATGGCGCGAATCCTTGGCGCGACATATGGTCGTCTTCAGGCGGAATTACTCACTCCGCTGGTGATCCGCGCAAGAGCTATACTGGCCCGCCGGGGTGAAATACCGGATTTTGCGGTTGACGACCGGGTCATTGCACTCAAATACAAGACACCGTTGGCACGCTACCAGTCCCAGCAAGATGTGCAGAACACGATGCTGTGGCTCGATACAGTCAAGGCCTTGGGCCCCGAGGCGATGATGGCCATCGATCAGGCTGCCGCCGCTCGGTGGTTGGGGCGCGCTCTTGGCGTTCCGGGGGAACTAATCCACGAAGAACCATACGCCGGCGCGCTGGCCTCCGGAGTTGGAGATCTTCTGGCACAAGGTGCGATTGCTCTCGCGAAAGACCTTGGTGCGGCAGACAAAAGTTCCGTCTCTTCGCAAGCGATAGAGGATTTAGATTCGCTGTCCGCGGAGATGTCAAATGTACGCGTCTGATTCGGGATGGGCTTGGTTTGAAGAGGGTTCTGAAGTTGCAAAAACTGAGGAGCCCACACCTGGGGCCGAACGTGACTTGCTTCTTGCCTATGCGCGGTTTCTCCACACTGAAAACGGCCGCCGCATCATGCGACATCTGAAAGCAATCACGGTAGATCGAGTTCTTGGTCCCGATGTCTCTGAAGCAATGCTACGCCACTTGGAGGGTCAGCGGCAACTTGTCAGCTACATCGAAGTATTAGCGGAACGTGGGAGTGGTCATGCCGATCTTGGCGGCCTCCCCGCCATCGCTAGCAATTGACTCAGTATGGAGGTCAAGGATGACCAATAGTTTACTTGGCGTTGATGCCGGCGATCCACAGGTAGCTGAAGACGCGCACGCTCCTATTCTCGAATCGGAGGCTTTACAAAGACCTTCGGACGTCCCTGAGAAATTCTGGGATGCCGAACGGGGTGAACTCCGCGCCGATGCTCTTGTGAAGTCGTACGTCGAACTCGAGCGTAAGCTTGGCGGATTTGCCGAGAATGCCCCTCCGGCAAATCCGGAGGACTATCAGATCAGTGTTGGTAGTGAACTTGTGGCCAGCGATCTTGAAGTTAACAAGCGACTCCATGCTGCGGGCTTTTCCCAGGAACAAGCGCAGGTGGTATACGATCTCGCCGCGGAACGACTTCCACCAATGATCGCCGAAGTTGCGTCAATGTTTGAGGCGGAGACACAGCTCGGACACC
>JAAUPT010000436.1 GCA_012032965.1 Nitrospira sp. | reverse complement strand
ACGGCAATGGACTCCATGAGCTTGGCGTAGGGAGGCGGAAGATCTCCGATTGCCTGCTGGACCAACTCCGCAAAGGCCTCAGAGGAAATAGGTTCTCGACTAGCCATTTTCATAGTCCATAGTTTTACAATTCAATGGCGACGCCACACCGCAGGAAAAGGCAATGGAACCGTGGCTGGGTTCCCAGACTTTGTTTCACAGCAGCCTTGTAGATCTCGCCTTGGGTTCGGTACTGTTCGGCCCGCACTGCCGCCTGATCAGCCGAGACACCATCTGTCTTGTAGTCGACGATCCAGAGCTCTCCATCAAGCCGGTATATGAGGTCAATGACCCCTTCCATGACCTGCCGATCACCCCATGGGATGATGAACGGAACCTCACGACCAAGGATCTGAGATGATCGCAGGCGTGCATAGGCTTCGGATCGACCGAAGGTCACAAGAAGATCGTTCATGGAATCAGCAACCGGTCCGGCGTAGAGTTGTTCTTCAGGCCCTAAGGCTGACCGAAGAGCTGAGTCAACCTGAACACATAACCCGGAGGGGTCCAGCGCAAAATCCCAGCGCTCCAGCACGCGATGCGCAATCACACCAATCAACCGTCCAATCGCCGCATCCTGTCGAACTGAGGTTGTTGCACTTCGGACTGACCCGGCCCGTTTGCCCAACCCAGTCGGTGTCAGGTGGTGCAGGACCTCACGAGCCTCGCTCCATCGAGCAGTCCGTGCCTCCCACAGTGCAGCCATTTCCTGTGGATTGATCGAGGCCACACCGGCTCCCCGATCTCCCCGTCGCCTCGGCCGTTTTCGCTCCGGTGCCATGACCACTCGCTGGGGAATTCTACTGGCTCCAATTGTCAAAGCCTCCGTCGAGGCATCTCCGATCTCTCCTGTCCCGATGTTCCGTAACAGCTCGAACACCGTTTCTCCGACCGAACGGGCGGTGATCCCGCCGGACAACAGCAGCAGCTCTTTGGCCCTGGTCATCCCCACATACAGCACTCGGCGCCGTTCCGCGTCTTCTCGTAGCCGCAGTTTGTGTTGGACCAGCAACGAGCCAAGCGATCGATGATGTTCCAAGGAAAGCCCATAGATTCCGCTCGACCAATCGTAGGAAACCTGCGGCATACTCCGATCGCGCCCACTCCCCTGATGCAGGCCCGGCAGCACGACAAATGGGAAATTCCAACCCCTTGGCCTTATGGATCGTCAACACATGCACGGCTTCGAGCGACTCCTCGGCAAGAAGACTCTCAGACTCATCGGGTTGTTCCTCAAGCCGGGCGAGCATGAGATCGACAAACCCACTCAGGGTCATGTGAGGCCGGTCAGCCAATGAAGCAGTCGTTTGCTTCACCTTCATGAGGTTGGCCACGGCCTGTTCGCCATGGAGCGACGCAGCGGCGATCTCGAGGATGGGCAATCGGTCAAAAATCAGCTCGAGGGCCTCGATCAACGGCAGAACAGGGATCGCTCGGTGGAGCCATGCCAGATGCTCGAACAACCGCCGTACGGCATCGGCCCGGACATGGGGCCATGTCCCGAGGTGCGATGCATGGAGATAATTGAAGTGCCCAGCCTGTTTGAGATCGTACAGCTCCCGATCCGTCAGCCCTCCGAGCGGGGAACGAAGCAGGCCGGTCAAAGCGATCTCATCGTGAGGATGATCCAAAACACGTAAGAGATTGACAAGGTCGATGACTTCTTGGCGGCGGTAGAAATGCTTCTCGCCCTCGATGACATAGGGGATATCGTGTCGTCGCAACGCATCGAGGTACGCATCTGCCTGGGTGAGCTTTCTGAACAGCAGCGCCACGTGACCTGGCTTCACCGTTGGACGGCTGAGAATATCCTCGCTCAGCCAACGAGCCAGTACTTCGCTTTCCGCTCTCGTCGCCCCAGCCGCATCGAACATTTCGTCATCATCCGGCGTCGTCACGCAGAGACGAACCCCCGGCTCGATCGAAGGAGGCTTCCGTTGAGGGCGGACTTCCAACCGCACATTCGCCGGCTGGACCAGCGGCCGTCGTTCAAAAAGTCGATCGAAGGTCTCATTGACCGGCGCCAAGACCGCTCCATCGCTTCGAAAGTTCGTCGTCAACGTCTCCGCTATTCCTCCCTCGTTCGTGACTTTCTCCACCACTCGATCGAACGCTTCGATGTCGGCACGCCGAAAGGCATAGATCGACTGTTTGGGGTCTCCCACGATGAAAAGCTTCCCCGGTTCAAGGACCATCTCCTGCCACCGAGCCGCCTGACTCCCCTGACGCTCCGAGACCGCCAGGATAATCTCGTACTGCGTGGGATCCGTATCCTGAAACTCATCGACCAACAAGGCACGATACTCTCGTTTGATCCGTTCCCGAACAGAGGGATGCTCAAAGAGCAACGCCTGCCCCCGTGCCAGCAACCCATCGAACGAAAGCCAGCCTTGCCGAACAAAAGTCTCGCGAATATTCCGCACCAGCGGGATGAGGAGTTGCAACAGGTCGTTCAGAAGCACATGGTCGATCGTGAGGAGTTGTTGCGCAGTCTCGATGAGGGCACCAGCTTCTCTAAAATCGCTTTTGCCCCATCCAGCCACAGCACTCCCCAGGTCTTTGTCGAGCCATTCTCGTTCCTCCGTCGTCACGTCTTGCCGACCGGCCAACCCTTTGTCTGCCACGAGGCGCGTCACAGCCGCCGCAGCGGCAAGCATCTGCTCGACCTTACGCCGCTTCGGCCTGTCGTGTTCGCTCAAGAGCTGCTCAGCCCGCGCGCTCATGTGCTGCATCCAGTCCGCCATGGCCGGCAAGACAGCCGTTGAACCAAGTTGTTGCTGGAGAGCGTCGAGATCGACCAATTCGCTGCACAGTGACCAGGCCAACGATCTCACCGCATCGAGCGTAGCCGATGATAAGACTGATCGCCAGAGGGGCTGGTGTTGGCCGGCTCGGCTCAACTCCTGATCGAGCCAACAATCCCACGCAGCCGTGAACTGTTCCTCAAAGCGCAAGCCATCGTCTTCCTTGAAA
>JAAUPT010000435.1 GCA_012032965.1 Nitrospira sp. | reverse complement strand
TTTTTCGATACGCGGAAGCAGCGTCGCCATCAGCGACTCGATCGCGTCGCGGTACTTCGGGCGCTTCCGATGCGCCTCGCGAAAGGGCGACGATGCCAGCGACACTCCTGCCACGAAGGCGCCGATTTCCTTGCTGAACCCGAGCACGTCGCCCAAAGAAGCCAGCGACACGCCCCATGCGATGGCGAACAGAACCAATAGTTCTGAGGAGACCGCGATCCTCGTGAGAAGACCAGGCAATAGATACCGCATCGCCAATCCAACAGCGGTGAGGAACGCGCCGCCCGTGACAAGCACACTGATGAGGACCCCCAGACTTCCGGCGCCGGCCGTCTCACCAGCGAATGCCGAGAGGACGATCATGGCCATCACGACGACAATGTCTTGAACGATCAGAAACCCGACCGCGATGCGGCCGTGGAGCGCGTCGATCTCGTGCTTGTCGGACAGGAGTTTGACGATGATGATGGTACTTGAAAAGGTGAGCGCAATACCGACATACAACGCCGGCACCACATCGAGGCCCAGGAGCAGGCACAGTCCGAATCCGGTGGCCGACGTGAAGAGGACCTGCCCGAGTCCGGTGGCCAGCGCAACCTTGCCCATACTCCGGATCAGCTGCACGTCGAGCTTCAGTCCGACGACGAACAGCAGCAGCGCAATGCCCAGTTTGGCCAGGAGATCGACCTGATCGGCCGAATGGACCCAGTTCAGTCCCGCAGGACCGGCCAGGATGCCGACCGCGATGAACGCGACGATCACCGGCTGGCGGAAGAGCAGAGCGATCGCGCCGCAACCTGCTGCGAGCAGAAGAAGCGCAGCGACCTCCGCAAACACATTTGGAAACGTCGGCATCGTCCTGTTCACCCACGGTTTGTCACTGCTACTGACAATCAGCTATCTCAACGCCTTGATTTCAGAAATCTGTCGTTCCCACGAGAACCGTGGCAGACTGACCCATCACTCCTTCTAGCATGACACCTCGAAGCCCCCAGACCCATTCTTCACGAACGCCTGCCCCGAGCAAGGCCGTTCAATCGCGTTCTCTCATCGCTCAGCGCAACTCCGCGCGCGGCTGTGAGAGAAAGAACCCTCCTGGGTTTCGTCGGCCGAAGAGTCTTTCATAACGGCTCCTCCCTGGCGTTCAGCAAGATATGGCCCCGATCGTTTCGAATCCCGTCTACGTGTCGCGTCCTCTGCCAGGTGTTTCCGATTCGCAACTGCGTTGCTTCGTCTTAGCCACACTGTTTTCCTTGATCGATACGGTGTCCTGATCAGCCCACTGAATATTATGCGGCCGAGGATAGTTGGCCCGTTTTCTGGTTGTGCGCGAACTCAGATCTCCATCGGACCGCCGGACCCGGCGGGATAATCGACCAGGGGTACCTCGCCCTTGTTCCAGACTTGCAGGATCGGTTCGACGATTCGCCAGGACTCCTCTGCTTCATCGTCACGAATCGAAAGGGTCGGATCGCCGTCCAAGATATCCAGGAGCAGGCGGGCGTAGGCCGGCAATCCTTCCGACGGGAACCGTTTATCCAGCTCGACCTGTTCCAGATTGCAGAGGTCGCCTGGCTCGTTGACATTGACGGAGAGCGCGATGCGGTCGGGGTCCAATTCGATGGCGAGCACGTTCGATATCGGCTGCGCCGCTTGTCCGAAGGCCAAATGGGGCACCGGTTTGAAATGAACGGCGATCGCACGGCAATTCGCATCCCAGAGCCTTTCCCGTACGGAGCACGAAGGGGACACCGGCCCATCGCCAGTTGTCGATCGACAGCGTCACCTGAGCGAAGGTTTCCGTATTCCGCTCCGCCCGAACACCATTTTCCTGCAGGTAGGGGAGGGATCTCCTCCTTCCCGATGGCGCCCCGAGTGTACCGTCCGCGCGCTGTCCGCCGCAGAACTTCGTCCGGCGTGAGACGGCGCACGGCCCGCAGTACATCCACCTTGTGGTCCCTTAAGGTTAGCTCATCCAGACCATGCAGCGGCTCCATGGCAACCAACGCCAGCAACTGCAGCAAGTGATTCTGGACCATGTCGCGAAGCGCTCCCGTGACATCGTAGAAGGAGGCTCGACCGGCTGCCGTGATCGTTTCGTCCCAAACGATCTCGACCCGCTCGATATGGTGGGTGTTCCAGACCGGCTCGAAGATACGATTGGCGAAGCGCAGCCCCAGAATATTTTGTACCGTCTGTTTTCCAAGGAAGTGATCGAGCCGGAAGACGTCGCGCTCGGGGAACGACTCGTGCAGGAGGCGATTCAACGCCTGCGCTGATTCAAGATTCTCCCCGAAAGGCTTTCCAACACGACCTTGCTGCCCTTGGGTAACTTCAGCGCTACCAGTGACTCGATCGACGGGGCAAACAGGGCGGGGGGCAGCGCCAAATAGACCACCAGAGGATCCGTCATATCGCCCAAGGCCCGAGTGAGCTGATCCCGGCTTGTCACGTCGGCACGACGATAGTCCACCCTCCCGAGAATGGCCTGCCGCGGTCCCGCAACGCCGGCGGCACCGGGCGACGCCAGCTTCTGTTCGAGATGGCTTCGGAATCCCTCGGTGTTCCAGTCGTCCCGCGCGATCCCCAATACCCGAAACCCCTGCGGCAACTTGCCCGCTTGATGAAGCCGAGCGATGGCCGGCATCAAGAACCTCGCGGTCAAATCACCCGAGGCGCCGAAAATCACTAAGGTCTGAATCATGTCTCCAGGCCCATCTTCCTTCTCATAGTGTCACGTATCCCCTTGGTGCCGACCGCTATACCCTCTTCTCGTCCTTTCGGAGCAGTCGGGCCAAACCAACCCCGCTCGAGATCACACCGATATGACTGAAGGCCTGCGGGTAGTTCCCGAGAAAGGCCCCGGTCGATGGATCGATTTCTTCCGGCAGGAGCCCGAGCGTGCCTGCTCTCGAACAGAGAGAGTCGTACAACTCCAGTGCGTCATCGAGCCGTCCCTGCTTGGCCAGATTGTCTACGAACCAGAAACTGCACAGCAGGAAGGCTCCTTCGT
>JAAUPT010000434.1 GCA_012032965.1 Nitrospira sp. | reverse complement strand
AGCTTCAGCTTCATGGGATGGCAAACTTCCGGAGGGGTTTCGGGTGTTGGGGTCGCGCGGGACAACTGGAACACGGAGAATTCAGAGGCCACCTCAATTAGAAGCTGGCGGCGTCCTGTACCGCCGACGTTCGGGCGCGCGGGAACGTTTCTCGGGAAGAGTCTCAGCGAAGCGCAACGTGTTCGCCATCGAATTGGACCGGACCGCATTGCGCTCTCGGTGAATGTCAACGAGCCGAGCGACCTATGCAATCTGGAGCAAGTTGAACTGGACAAGCGGTTTCAGTCGGAAGGATTGCCGGCCTATGCCCGTCTGCTCCTCGATATCTTGGATGGCGATCCGACGCTTTCGATTCGTGATGATGAAGCGGAAGAGTCTTGGCGAATCGTCGAACCGATCCTGCAAGTCTGAAACAAGGGCGAGGTGCCCCTGGTCGATTATCAAGCCGGGTCCGGCGGTCCGAGAGAAATCTGAGTTTAGGCACAAACCGATGATGGGCCAACCGTCTTAGGTACGCGTGTTATTCGGTGGCCCGATGCGGCTCGCGGTCCCATCCCATTCCGCGCTGTGCTCAGCGACGTGGCGGAGAACTCAAACAGGTGCTCGCGTTGGCGTCATCGAATGATCTTAGAACCCGTCAGTCAGCAGGACGTAGTTCCAATAAGTGGCCAAGGACATAATCAAATGTGGAAGTTTTTGTGATCCGGATTCGAGCCCGCTATTGCGCACCATCGTAGCTTCCCTCCCGATCTCTCCTTCATAGGGTAACTACGTGGTGATGGCGCCTTCAGATGCAGAAGAGACATGCCTGGCATACTTTCCCATCACGCCCGATGTGTACCGAGGAGTAGGGGACTTCACCTTCTTGAGTCGAGCACTGATTTCCCTCTGCGATAACGCCACATCCAGCCGGCGTTTGACGATATCAAACGTGATGACGTCGCCGTTTTTCACTGCCGCGATTGGCCCTCCCTTAACCGCTTCAGGAGCGACATGGCCGGCCATCAATCCATGGGTCGCTCCAGAAAACCGACCATCAGTGAGCAACGCAACTGAGTCGCCAAGTCCAGCACCCACGATTGCCGCCGTTACTCCCAACATTTCACGCATGCCCGGCCCACCCGCCGGGCCTTCGTATCGAATGACGACCACGTCGCCAGCTTTAATGTGACCTGCCTGCACGGCCACAAACGCATCTTCCTCACGATCATAGACCTTCGCAGCCCCTTGGAACCTGGTTATAGAGTGTCCCGCCACTTTCACCACAGAGCCTTCCGGCGCCAAATTTCCCTTCAGAATGACAAGCCCGCCCGTTGGCTTGATGGGGTGAGTGAGGGGACGCAGGACTTGTTGACCGGGGGTTTCAGTAGCGGTCGATGCCTCCTCACCGATCGTTCGTCCCGTGACCGTAGGTTGATTCCCATGGAGAAGGCCTCCATCAAGTAATCGTTTCGCGACCAACGTGGTACCGCCCGCAGCAAAAAGATCTGCCGCTGCATAGCGTCCTCCTGGTTTGAGGTCGGCCAGGAGGGGAACCTTCCGATTGATCTTGTCAAAATCGTCGATGCTCAGCTTGACTCCTGACTCGCGAGCGATAGCGAGCAAATGCAGGACAGCATTCGTCGAGCCTCCGGTCGTCGCGACTGCAGCAATGGCATTCTCCAACGACTTCCTCGTGATGATCTGACGCGGACGGAGATTCTGTTTCACCAGATCCATTACTATCTTGCCGCACTCAAACGCCACATCATCCTTCCGTCCGTCCATCGCAGGCACTCCATTTCGGCCCATCGGGGAAATGCCGAGGAATTCAAACGCAATCGCCATTGTATTGGCAGTGAATTGACCTCCACAGGCGCCTGGCCCAGGGCAGGCATGATCTTCCAAGTCCTTCAGCTCAGCATCCGTCATGGTGCCCTTCGCATGTTTGCCGACTGCTTCAAAGACATCTTGAATGGTCACATCCTGCCCCTGAAACCGCCCCGGCATGATCGAACCGCCGTAGAGCATGAGTGACGGCAGGTTCAACCGAGCAAGAGCCATGACGGTCCCAGGGATCGTTTTGTCGCAGCCAGAAAGTGCGACGACGGCATCGAACAGGTGTCCACGGGCGACGAGTTCGATGGAATCCGCAATGACTTCTCGGCTGATCAGGGACGCCTTCATTCCTTCGGTCCCCATCGAAATCCCATCCGACACGGCAATGGTGTTGTACTCGATCGGAGTACCGCCGGCAGCTCGGATCCCGGCTTTGACACGTTCAGAGAGACGACGTAGATGAAAATTGCACGGCATCACCTCGATCCATGTGTTGGCCACCCCGACGAGTGGCTTGGAGAGGTCGTCGTCCGTCAATCCCACGGCCTTCAGCATCGCCCTCGCCGGTGCCCGTCCCGGGCCGATTAAAAGATCGTGACTCTGGAGCTTCGCCTCATCTTGTTTTTTCATGGTCTTTCGCACGCTCACCTACTCGACGGACATCGTGCTTGGAGGAGTAGGGGGTGTGGCCGATTCATATGGCGCCTTGCCGTGTGGGTTCATCCCGTGAGGATTCCCTCCAGGCGAGCTCCCGCCATGAGGGTACGCACCGTACGGCATCCCCCCTCCATGGTGAGATCCTGCCCCTTTGTGCTGCTGCATCACTTTGTCATGTTCGGACTTTTCCTTCTCACGTTGTTCGGGCGTCAACACCGCCATCACATCGCGCCGCATCTTAATTGAAGCCATCCGCAACCCGACTTGTAGATCTTTACTCTGCTTCAGCTTTGTCTCAATTGCGCCAAGATCGCTTTTTTCGTCATCCGTCAACGCTTTCAATTCACGTTCAGCAATTTTGATATCGGCTTCAGTCTTAATACGAATACGGTCCAGATTCAGTTGCACGTCCTTGAGCTTGGCCACTTGCTCAGCTGTGAGACCGATATCCTTTTCGTGCTTCAGCAGATGTCGGATAAGGTGGCCCGTTCCGCTATGCATCTCTCCCTTGCCATAGCCATGGCCTCCTCCAGCACCAT
>JAAUPT010000433.1 GCA_012032965.1 Nitrospira sp. | reverse complement strand
GATTCGCGTCGAGACGTTGTGAACTGCGTTTCGCCATTTCCAATGCATACCATGCCCGCTTCATGTCATCTTCGCTCACCGCCCGTTCATCGTGAACCGACTTGAGACGGCGAAGTTGTGTATCAAGATCGCCAATCCGGTACTTCTGTTCGTCGATTTGGGCTCGTATTGGAGGAATGGCGGCGTCCCGAGTCAATAGTTGGGCCTGCAGGTCTCGATCATCGAGCTGGAAGAGTGGCGCCCGTTCATCGACCTGATCACCGACTGTCACAAACACGTTGGTAATCAATCCGGCGACGGTGGGGCGATGCGGACGTTTTCATTCACGGCTTCGATGATGCCGGAGGCCGCAACAGTTTGCTGGTAGGGTGAACGAGGCGGTTCTGAAATCGGTTGAGGCATTGGGTCTTTCTGGTTCGCACCCATCAAGATCCATGCGGCAAACCCCACGCCTACCAGCGCCAGCCAGACACTCAATCGTTTCAGAACGATCATGCCGTTCCTTCCTGCTGAATGCGTTCAATGTTGACGATGCGTCCGTCCGTGAGGTTGGCCATGCGGTCGCCGAAGTGAAAGATACGGCTGTCATGTGTGACGACAATGACACAACGATCCGGTGATCGTCCGACTTCACGCAGCAGCTCCATGATCTTTTGCCCGTTTGCTCCGTCTAAGGCGGCAGTTGGTTCGTCGCAGACGAGCAAACGCGGCTCATTGACCAAGGCTCTGGCGATGGCGACCCGCTGCTGCTGGCCGCCTGAAAGGTTCTTGGGGACAAACTCCGTTCGGTCAACGAGACCGACTCGATCCAACATCATGCGTGCTCGACGCAAGGCCTCCGGGCGCCGAATCCTCTGGATTAAGAGCGGCACGGCCACGTTTTCAGCGGCGGTGAGCGCAGGGAGCAGATTGAATTGTTGATAGATAAACCCCATCGTTTGCCCTCGAAACGTGGTCCGCTTGCCGGGAGGCAATGTACTGAGTGGAACTCCAAGGACATCGATATGGCCCTCATCGATATCGAGAATTCCAGCAATGGCCGAGAGGAGCGTGGTCTTGCCGCCTCCGGATTCACCGACGAGCAGCAACAACTCCCCGAGATAGACCTCCAGATCGATACCTTTCAGCACCGTCACTTTGGTGTCTCCAGTGCCGAATGCTTTGACTACGCTGTGGGCACGCACCGCAGCTGGTTGTGAGTCGGTGGTCATCGTGCTCACCGAAAGACAATCCCTGGTTCCAGCCTGGCGAGTTTCACGATACTAACTGTGGCTGAAACGATGCAATGGTGAGGAGCGCAACGAGGACCAGGAGCAGCAATTGCCAAGTCTCGACAAAGGGCAAGCTGCCACCACTAGCCGTCAGATATCCAAACACTGTAGCGAGCCCTATCCCGACCCCGTAGCCGGTGAGTCCAACGGTAAAGGCTTGCAGGAGAATCATCCGAGCCAGCGTCAGTGTCGAAGCGCCCATGGCTTTGAGCGCACCAAACTGGCGGAGATTTTCAACCGTGAAGAGATAAAACGTTTGCCCCGCAATGGCCATCCCGACGATGAAGCCGAGTAGGATCGTGGTTCCAAAATTGATGCCGATACCAGTGTTCTTCAGAACCCAGAGGATGGTCTTCCAGCCGAACTCTTCGGCAGTGAATGCCCCCAGACCTGTTTGAGTCTGTATCCGCTGGATCACGTCTTCAACCGGGATTGCGTCTTTGGCCTTGGCTAGTACGTATGACAAGGTTCGGCGTTCGTGCGGAACATAGCGGATGGCCCGTTCGTACGTGGTATAGACCACAGGAATATTCGTGAAACTCTTCTGTGTTTTTGCAATCGCCACGACGCGGGCGAGTTTGTCGTTCAATTCAAAGATGGTGCCGACCTTGATGACCGTTGGGCCTCCCATCCGCTCCACGGCCCACTGATCCAGCACGACCGCGTCAGGTTGTAAAATGTCTTCGAAGCGGCCTTCGAGTACTTCAGCGGGACGTCCGATGAGTGTGGCCGATTCGAGTCCAGTTAACGTGATCTGATGATATTCCCCGTTCGCGAGTCGAGCCCTCAGGAGACCTTTGTAGAGCGGGACCGCCCACTCCACTCCGTCAACACTTCTGACTCGGTCGACAGCCGTATCGGCGATAGGTTTGACCTCGTCTACTTGTGCGATGCCTGGATCTGTCACCCAAATAGGGACATTGAGATTGGTGATGCTGGCTTGAGACCACATCATAAGGCCCCAGAAAATAGAACCCTGTTGAACGATCAACATCACGGCAAAGGTTAGTCCACAGAGCAGCATCAGGTATTTGGCGCGATCGCCGAATAGCATTTTGAGCGCGACGTAGTTCACCGTGTGGTCTCCGACTGGCGATAATTAAGCGGAAAACTAGCAATCCAGAGTTGCTGAGGCAATCGTACCTGATCATGCCGATAAAAAAATAGGTACCGATGTACGGGCGGCCTTGCCTAATGCGTGATCCAGTTCCTGATCAAGTCCATGCAAACTTTTAGAGGAAATGGGTGTAAGAAGGCGTTTTGCAGGGGAAGCTGCAGAACCACAGTACGCATACGTTGGGACAGTAGCATGGGAACTGAAGAGAGCGAAATTGGCAAGGATTGAGCCGTTACTCCACGCTCCTTCGACTCTTGAGTGCTTCAAGCCTGGCCTTATCGAGACTGATGTGCAGTGATTTCTCTTGGGTGACGACCACCGCGCCTGGCGCCTGACCCTTCGCCTTCTTGACCCACTTACGCCGTGTGTAGATGACCTCCCCTTTCCCGCTCCTCTTCAAATCACTATAGAGGAGCGCCAAGGTCGCGGCATCACGAAGGGTTTCGGGTGGAGGATCGCTTCCTTTGGCGAGCCTCACGACGACGTGAGACCCAGGCGTTCCACGAGCATGCAGCCAAAGATCCTCGCTTTTTCGCCAATCCGAAGGTCAGCTCATCGTTCTCACGGGCATTACGGCCGACGAAGATCAGCAACCCGTCTGTGGAGGTAAACCGTCGAAAGGGGCCC
>JAAUPT010000432.1 GCA_012032965.1 Nitrospira sp. | reverse complement strand
GCGGTGCGATGGCATAACGATTGAATTCAGGAACGACGACAAGGATGGCGAGGAGAAAGACGCTCGCGAGCGCTGCCCCGGCTGCCCCAAACACGACGTGACGCTTCGTATCATTCAGACCAAAATAGCCGATGAGACCCATGGCGAGCACGACGATCACCGAACCGAAGTAAGGGCCGATCCCAAGGTCAAATTGGGTAGCGAGTGGAAACTCTTTCACCATCTTCCCAGAAAACTTGTGGAACAAGAATGGCGTGGCCGCCAATCCGATGGCGACCAAATATCCAATTCCCATCATGAAGTGAATCGATCCGCGCAGTCCTTTGGTCGAAGATTCTTTCAAACCGTGGGCCCAATAGGAAGCGGCGAGAAGGGCGCACGCGGGAAACAGGGGACCGATATAATGAGGCAGGCGGGTGGACGACAAGCTAAAGAAGATGAATGTCCCAATCACCCACAGGCCTGCAAACCATTCCAGTTCATGGCCGGATCCTTCCGCTTCCGTTGTTCCAAGAGTTCCATTCCGCTCGTACAGCGAGGCGGGGGATTCTCGCCAGGTTGTATAGGATCGGTAGAACGCGGCGGGTAACAGCGCACTCCAAGGGTAAAAGCCCAGGAGTAAGACGGGAAAATAGAACCACCATCCTCCTCCATGTCCTTCCATCGGAGCAAGGAATCGTCCCACTGTGTGAACCTTGGCCTGCGAAGAATATGCATCTCCATGGAGAACAAGCATGGCGACATACCAAGGAGCAGCCAGAATGAGGAATAGCAAAGTGCCTGCGATGGGCGCACCCCTCTCCCAAAAGACCAGCCATTGCCGAGTGGCGAGAAGATACAGAAGCGCAGTCATCAGCGGGACAGCAAATCCCACCGGTCCTTTTCGTCAAAGTGGCCAAGGCCATACCGGCATAAAATCCCCAGATCCAATGTCGCCCAGCGCCGTCTTCGTGGAGACCGAGCCAAAAACTATAGAGCGACAGCGTGGTGAAGAAAATCAGTACGCTATCGGTAATGGCCATTCGTCCGAGCGCCAGGATCTCGATGTTCAACAGCAACATCAGCGCGCCAAACAGACCCACCGTCGGGCCACGAAGCCGGGAGAGAAACAGATAGTGCATCAGGATCAACCCAACGCCAAAGAAGGCAGAAGGGGCCCGCGCAGCAAACTCATTGACCCCAAACACATGGTAGGACAGGGTCATCAGCCAATAGACGAAGACCGGCTTCGCAACGCGTAGTTCGCCGTTGAAGGTTGGGGTAACGAGATCGCCGGATGCGAACATCTCACGACCGGCTTCAGCATTTCGGCCTTCGTCGCGATCGGTCAATCCCATACTGCCAAGGCCGATGAAGAACAGCAGACCAGCCAAGAGCGTCAGAACCAGTAACTGAATGGGTTGCGATGAGCTCCGATCCATAGTGTGTGGTGGTCGTTATCCGTGAAGGATGGAACGGACCCGGTTGAGGTTAACGGCAGAGTCTCTCATGCTTGCGGACGCGGTGGGTTCTTCGTGGGATCCGTGCGGTGAATGAGGATCAGGTTACGCAGATATACCACCGCCCCGAGGCTTTGCCCAGAAATAAACACCGGATCCTTGCGGTAGATCGCGTAGGTGAGCGTAATCAGCCCTCCGATGAGACTCATATACCAGAAGGCAATAGGGACCCGGCTCTCCGAACTGCGCTCGGAGGCAATCCATTGCACCAGCCAACGACCAAAGAAGAGTCCTTGACCAAGGAAGCCGATGCCGAGCCAGATGGTTTCAGTACTCATCGGATGTTGGAAAGAGGGTCGTCATTAGTACATGTGGATGGTATTGGAATTGCCGAGGGCCATCCAACGTGCATCATTTATCACGGAATCTATAGAGCAACACGCGACTCTGCATCCATCGTACGGCGATCAGATCATACAGCGACTTGAACAGGCGGTTCCCCATGCCGTATTTCGAGACGCCGTGGATGCGAGGATAATGACGCACCGGTACCTCCGTGACCGTGAAACCATGCATTATCGCGAGCGCCGGGAAGAATCGATGCATGCCCTCAAAGAGCCGGATGCGTTCCAGCACGCGGCGTCGGAAGACCTTGAGAGGGCAACCCGTATCATGGACACCGTCATGAGTAAAAAAGTTTCGGACAGGGTTCGCTATCCGGGAGGAGATCATCTTCACGAAGCCGTCCTGTCGTTGTTGTCTCCATCCGCAGACGAGGTCGTGGGAAACGGTATAAGGAATCAGCCTCAAGATATCTTCGCTGTCCTGTTGGAGATCGCCGTCGATCTGGATGATAATCTCGCCCGACGATTGCCGAAAGCCCGCATCAAGCGCGCACGTCTTGCCGTAATTGCGGTCGAAGTGGAAGACGCGCACGCAAGAATGTTCGCGGGCCAATCGGTCCAATTCATCGCTGCTGCCGTCACGGCTCCCATCGTCGACGAAGAGAATCTCATAAGGCGAGAGCGAGACTGTTCGTGGGAATCCATAACTTTCAAGAGATTTGTGATGAGAGGAGATAGATTGTCTCGTTCATCCTTGATCGGGATGATCACAGAGGCCCAAGGGCTGGAAGGCAGCATCATAGTGCGTAAAAAGCTCCAGCAGCGGCCGGAGAGGAGATTATTAAGAGGGCATTCTAACGGAAGGTCGAGAGTGGGTCAAACATGCGACTATGATGGCCGGATATATGAGAGGTGGTCACACTACTTGCTGGACGGCACGATGCTGAAACGCATCGTACCCATGAGGCTCATCTCGTTCACTTGCTCACCTGCATGGATCTCGACTTTGTACTGCCCCGGTTTCCAGCCAGTTTTAAGGGGGGACAACTTCAGATAGCCGCTCTCATCTTCCAAGGCGATGTGCATCGCGTCTTCGCTGATGATGGTAGCTGGATCGACACCCGCCACTCGTTCCGGCCTGCACAGGCCGAACACGTTGAATGCCTGATAGTGTTGATGGAGAGAGAAAACGATATAGATAGTGCGCGCGTCCATTGGAAATACGTCGGTTGGC
>JAAUPT010000431.1 GCA_012032965.1 Nitrospira sp. | reverse complement strand
AGAAAGAGTTCCAGAAATACCGGCGGTGGTTACGCTGGACTTGCTTGATCTGCATATTTCTCTCTCTTGCGGCGGCCATTGAAGCTGCAATCCAGCTGTTGCGGTAGAAATCGGGTGGCGATAACGATGGACGTTCTGAGTAGGGTTGTTGAGAAGTTTCCCCTCTGGAACGCGAGCGTGTTCCTCGCTTTTGTGGGAGTGTATATTTGGTTGCTGACGAAACTCGATGAACAGACACGAGGTTTTGTTGAATCACGCCGACACTTGTGGGAGGCGACTTCTACATATGAGATTGAATTCAAAAAGTATAAGTCACTAGGACGTCTGTTTCTGTCGTTTTGCATAATGTTGAATCTCATCTGGGCCATTGTGATTGTGCTAGCATATCAAGTGGTTCGGTAATAAAGCCGGTACTGCCGGGACCTCCGTCAACGCCTCGCTGACTGGTACGGTACCTGGCTATCGCTTCTACGACTTCCCCCACAGCGCTTCTAGCCGCTTCGCCCGGCCGCAGCTGTACTTGTAGTACTTATACCGAAACGGGTTCTTCTTGTAATAGTCCTGATGATAGTCTTCCGCCTGGTAAAAGTTGGATGCCTGGACCAGCTCAGTGACGATCGGCGCTGGAAACTGTTTCGCCTGTTCGATGGCGGTTTTCGAGGCTGCCGCAAGTCGCTGTTCTTCTTCCGTGGTATAGAACACGGCTGACCGGTATTGATTCCCATGATCGCAGAACTGTGCGTTAGGCGTGATGGGATCGATGTTGCGCCAAAAGGCTTCTAACAGCTGTTGATAGCTGACCTTGGCGGGGTCATAAATCACTTCGACGGCTTCAGCATGGCCTGTGCGTCCGGCCGACACCTGTTCATAGGTGGGATTGGCGACGGTTCCCCCCATGTATCCGGAGGCCACCGAGGACACTCCCTCAACCTGTTCGAATACCTCTTCCATGCACCAGAAACAACCTCCCGCGAAGTAGGCTTTGGCCATGGTCGATGCGCTTAGAGCGCTCTGTGAAGACCACGCGACTAAGGTCGCACAGATTGCCAAATTGACCATAAGGACTGTCAGACCTCGATGAGTTGTCATAGTTAATTCCTCCTTCTCTATCGTCGCCTAGGCGAGACGGTTCTTACATCCTACTACGAGAGCGGGTCAGGTGTGGTGCTCGATGTCATTGATGGGGAAGCCATGTAGGCAGGACCCGGGCGCGAATGCGTGAGCCGTCACACAGGAAGATACGTGTACCGATCCTGCTCAACACGACGCCCGCGGCGCGAACGCCCGTCCATCAGCTTCATGATAAGCTCGATAGCTTCTTCCGGTGTCCCAGCCGCATTGACGAGTCGCTTGTCGAGTTTGCGAAAGAACGTCACGTCGGCAGGAGAGGCGGCGACCAGGATGACTGGCTTGCCGGCCTTCACTGCAAGTGCAACCTCTGAAACGGTACCCGAGCCCGTTAATCCGCACACCACCACGACATGGCTGGACAACACATTGATGTTGTTCCGTCCACTTCCCATTTCCGTGATGATTGACACATCCACATGGCGCGATACCTTATCTTTGGCTGTCGGCAACACCCCAATGGTCAGGCTCCCGCCGACTCGCTTTGCGCCTTCGCACGCGGCATCCATCACACCGACGTCGCGCCCGCCAGTCAGGACGACCCAGCCGCGTCGCGCAATAAATTCCCCAAGGACCCGTGCATTGTCCAGATCTCGTTTTAGAGCTTTAGCCGGCCCCATGACACCTACCACAAACCGCATTATCCCCTCCTACCAGACTCGCATAATCTTTCAAAAGCGAGAGGATGTGAGTGTCACATCCGCGTGCGCCCATGCCTTCCTGAATTCCTCTTCAATCCTCACCGCCTCCCGCCCTTTCTGTTGAGCGCGAAGGCATTGCAGTAGCCCATAGTACGCCCAGCCGTTCTGTGGATTCTTCCCCAGATCTGCCCGATAGACCGATTCGGCACGGCTGAATTGCCCAGATTTCAATAGGAGCGCGCCCAGATAGTGCCGAATTGGAATCGGCCACAAGGGTGGCTCGCTGTAGGGTAGCGCGTCCTCAAGCTTCAGCGCCTCCGAGAGCGAGGTGATCGCCTCATCCAGCTTATTGGCATGCATCGCGATTTCCCCAGCCAGCAGTCGCTCGGCGATCTTTACCAACGCTCGTTCTGTTTTCTCCTCTACAGTCCGATCACGTCCTATTCGTTTGGCCAAACCAGCCAGGACAAAGTGTTCGCCCTCGGCTCCCGGCAAGCGACCAGACGCCGACAGCGCCATGCCCCTTCCCAATCGCCACATGGCCTGCTGGAACCGTAACGTCTTGGGAGGAGGCAGCTCGCGAAGGAGGACATCCCATTGGCCAAATCGGATCATTGACCACAGTGGGGTTGGGAGGTAGAGCTCTTTCCACTTGTCTCTTCGCGCTTCCTCTTCGTTGATCGTTTTCGTCAATTGTCGTGCTGCCTTCAAGGCTTCAGTTTTTCGCCCCTCCATTGCGAACGTGGTCCAGAGGAAGTAGAGATTGTGCGTGTAGTAGCCGTCAGCATAATCACCGTGTAACTTTCTCCCAGCTAAATAGTCTTCATCGGCATGTACCGCCTTCGCATTCTGCTCAGAGGCTTCATGGTACCGACCGAGTCGCATATAGAGATGGGTGGGCATGTGAACCAGGTGACCGGCGCCCGGCATGAGGTCTGGTAGTCGCTCCGCGCAATCCAGCGCCCGTTCCGGCTTCGGCGAGGCTTCCACACTATGAATGTAGTAGTGGCAGGCTCCAGGATGATCCGGGAACCTCGTGAGAATCGATTCCAATGTCGACACGATTTCATCGGTACCGGGTCTAGGCTGTCCGCCAGCTGTCCATAGGTCCCAAGGCCGGAGGTCCATCAAGGCTTCCGCAAATAGGACTCCAGCATCCGGGTCATCAGGAAACTGGCGCCATACCCCTCGCATCTCCTCCGCATAAACTTTATCGAGAGGTCCCCGTGGCTGCGCTTTTTGGCTATACC
>JAAUPT010000430.1 GCA_012032965.1 Nitrospira sp. | reverse complement strand
GATCGCATTGGATTGGCCCGCGATTCCACCACGCCCGATGAGGCTCCGAAATCTCATCCGTTCGCCGCCGATCTGGATCTCTTCGGTCCGCATTCTTTGACCCATCTCCTGGATACTACCGTGTCTGACCACGGACGAGAACGTTTGCAGAGCTGGCTCCTGGAGCAACCGGCTTCTCCGACAGGCTGGCATGCACGCCAGTCTTTGGTGAAAGAGCTGACGCTTCGCTCCTTATTTCGTGACCGTCTTGCGCTCGATGCGAAACTGACAGGAGACCAGGAAATCAACGGCAAGCGATTGGCTGCCGTCGCGGAACATCTGATCAGCTTGCCACACCTGGATACCCTCCTTGTAGTCCAAAGCCTCCTCGCCTTGACAACGATCACCCTGGCCCTCGCCACGATCTTCGGGCTGCTCCCCGGCTATTGGATGTTTTCGTTTGCGGCCTACGTGGTGATCTACTTCATGACCGACCAGGGGGAAGAGTTGCTGGAGCACGCGGTCGGCTTGCATCACGAAACGGAGCGGCTAGCCACGCTCCTCGGTTATATTGAGCGGTACGCGAGGCAACGAAACACGGCGCTGGCTTCAGCCTGGTCCACGCTGATCGGCGGAGCCAGTCCCACGTTGCAGCTCAAGCGCGCCGCGCGCATATTACACGCGATCAGCATCAAGGCCCATCCCCTCGTCCATTTGGCAGTCAACGCGCTATGCCCATGGGATCTCTGGTTCCTACGCAAGTTGATTCACATCCAACACGAGATCAAACAAGCCCTCCCTCAGTGGCTGAACGGTTTGGCAGAAGTCGAAGCGGCATCGGCGCTGGCCACCTTTGCGTATCTCCACCCTACCTACGCCTGGCCGACGCCGCTCACCCCAATCGGCGAACAGAACGGCACCCTTCCAAGTTTGCAAGCTAACCAACTCGCACACCCGCTGCTGTCTGCCAATAGCCGCGTCGCCAACGATGTACGTTTAGCTGGGCGTGGCTCGATCCACCTCATCACCGGTTCAAACATGTCCGGCAAGAGCACGTTCCTCCGCACCATCGGGATCAATCTCTGTCTCGCACAAGCCGGAGGGCCTGTCTGCGCGCGCTCATTCGAGTGGACATGGAGCCGGCTGGCCTGTTGCATCCGCGTCGATGATTCGCTCGATGCCGGTTTGTCGTTTTTCTACGCTGAAGTCAAACGACTCAAAGCGATCTTGGATGCTACTCGGGAGTCGACCGCGCCACCCACACTGTTTCTGATCGACGAGATTTTCAAAGGTACCAACAACCGGGAGCGGCTCATCGGTAGCCAGGCCTACATTACGACCCTGTCGCAAGGAAACGGCTTTGGACTCGTCAGCACCCACGACCTGGAGCTGGCGGATTTGGAAACGGCTGTGCCGAGACTGGTCAATGCGCATTTTCAAGAAACAGTGTCGAACGGCGCACTCGAGTTCGATTACCGGCTACGACCAGGCCCCTGCCCAACGACCAACGCCCTAAGGATTATGGAGCTAGAAGGCCTGCCGATCCCCGAGCGAAAACCTCTCTGACCCTTCGGCAACGCGCTACCGACATGGCACTTCTCGACTCAACGCCGCCTCGTCCCTTTGATCTTTGTGCGATAATTCAGCATAGTAGGCCGAACTGAAACGGGACCCTTCGCACACCTGTTTATGACTGAAACGCCATCGCATCGTCTGCGCGCTTTACTCCTGGCCCAATTCTGTAGCGCGTTCAATGACAATGCCTGGAAGTTGATGGTCGCCCTCCTCGCAATCCGTCAAGTCGCCGCGACCGTCGGCCAGACAGGGCCCGCGTTCGAAGCGGCCTCGCAAACTCAGGCCACCATTGCCTTCGTGGTCTTCACCCTGCCGCTCATGCTGTTCTCCCTGGTTGCGGGAGTGTTTTCTGACCGGTTGAGCAAGCGCTCAGTCATCATCGCGATGAAAATCGTCGAAGTGGCATTGATGGGAGCCGGAACGATGGTGCTCTGGAGCAGCCCCGCCGGCGGCACAGCCCTCTTGGTCGTGCTTGGAGCCATGGGAATTCACAGCGCAATTCTCAGCCCAGCAAAATATGGCATCCTGCCGGAGCTGCTTCCCTACAAGCATCTTTCCATGGGAAACGGGCTGCTGAAGCTCTGGACGTTTGTGGCCATTATTGCAGGCACGTCATCCGGCGGTGTGCTGCTCCAATACTCAGAAGCAGCTCCCTGGCAAGCCGGTCTCATCTTGACGGTAGTCGCCGCCATGGGAGCCGCAGCGGCCTATGCGATTCCTCGCGTTCCCCCCGCTCGTTCGGAAGGTGGCGTAGGGACAAGTCTGTCCGTCGCCTGGGCAACCATGCGAGCAGACCGTCTGCTCCGGCTGGCGATCGGCATCAACGTTGTCTTCTGGACCATCGCGAGCTTGTTTGGGCAAGACATGCTGATCTACGCCAAGAGCCGACTGGCGCTTTCGGATGCACTCTCCGGTCTCCCCATGGCGATCCTCGCAATCGGGATCGGAATCGGCGCAGTCCTAGCCGGCCGACTCTCGGCCTCCAAGATTGAAATCGGCTTGATCCCGCCGGGTGCGATCGGACTGGCCCTGGGACTATTCGTCTTAGGGATTATTCCTCCAAACCTCACCTGGGCACTCGTACTGATGGGTGTACTCGGCATCGCCAGCGGGTTTATCAACGTACCGATCAACGCCCTGATTCAGTGGCGAGCCCCGGCCGACCGTCGCGGCGCCGTCATCGCCCTCGGTAACACCTTCGTGTTCGGCGGTATCCTTGCTGGCTCTCTGGGCGCCGGTCTTCTGTCGCAACTCGGACTTTCAGCCAGCGAGATCCTGCTGGCCTGTGCGTTCTTCTCATCGATCGGAACCCTGGTCGTCGTCTGGTTACTGCCAGACAGTCTCGTACGGTTCGTCGTCGCCCTTCTGCCTCGTGTCCTGTACCGCCTCACCGTGATCGGACAAGACCACGTTCCTCGTGAAGGCGGTGCGTTGCTGGTCCCCAAACCATGTGTCATTCATCGACGGATCCT
>JAAUPT010000429.1 GCA_012032965.1 Nitrospira sp. | reverse complement strand
GTACCCTCGCCACCTGGGTCCCCGCCAGCGCCCCCCCCACCAGCAGGGCCTCCACCGACAGCGCTGTTGCCGTTTGATCAAGTTGAACGTTCCTTTACTCAATCAGCGGCTCTGTTCACTGGCCTCTGGGCGCAGGCGAGGACTCGCACCGTCCGTATTGCGTTATTTGGCGATTCACAGGAAACAGCACCGGAAGGGAAGGGCGACGTGTATGTGCCGCGCCTCCAATACGAAGCGTGGAAACGATACCAGAACGTGCCTGAAACCGTCGTGGCCGGCTATCATTCATACGGTGGCGGCGCTCCGTTCGGGGACTGGTTGCTGAGAGGCGGTGCTGCCAGACCTGGGGCCTCCCCAACCCGCATTACCGCAGAGCGGCTCTTGCCGGGCATCCCGGCTGCAGCGCATGCTGCACCGGCGGGACCGCAGGCGGTGAACGGACAGCAGTACGGTCAGCTGATGGTCCTCGAACCGGATGCGCGCAGTCTCAACCCAGCAGCAGAAATTCCGACCACCAGTCAATACTTCTGCACCCAAGGTTCAGTACGGGCCGAGGTGTTTGCTGCGACACATCCGCAGTCCGGAGGCATTCTCTACAAAGCACGACCGTCTGATTTAGTGCCTAGTTATTCCGCAACAGCGACAATCGAAGAAACTGCGCCTCTCTCGCTGGTTGATGCGACGTTTATCGTCAAGTCTTTCACAACGGTCCCACTGCCTTTCAATGGACAACCTTACCTACAGTTGGAATTACTCGGCAGTACGACGTCGAGTTTAACGGATATCATCGGCGCACGCTTTAAGAGCGACCAATGTCCGCATGGTCTCGTCATCCAGGATCTCAGCGCCGGCGGACTGTCCACCAAGGAGTTTCTCAGTAACTACCGGGCAGCCGGATTCTTGTTTCGATCCATGGGTTTCGACACGGCCATTCTTCATTTTGGCGCCACGATGTGGGCGAAGGTGCAACGGCAGAGATGTTCCGTGCCGACACGGAACGGCTGATCGCTCGCATCCGTTCATGGAGCGGCAAGCCCGATTTTCCCATCATCCTGATGAGCGATCCGTACCGGAAGGGGCTGAGCCCGACGTCGGAAACGGAGTATGCTCGTTATTCCGGCGCGTTGAGAGCGATCGCCGCTTCGGATCCAGCAGTGCTGGTCATCAATTCGCGACGATTGATGGCGGAACGGGGATGGAAAGCGGATCAACCCAACCGATTATCCGAAGTGCTCTTTGACGATGTGCACTATACTCCTCGCGGAGCAATCGAGCTGGCAGAAGAGGAAATGAAGGCACTCCTCGGTCCGTAACGTCCCACCAAAGCTCAAGAATATCCGCAGTCCTTGGTTCTCCGATGAGCGAATGACCACCCTATCGGCGGACTTCACGCACATGTCTCTAGAGCTGGATGGCCTTCGGAGGCGGCTGTGAGCGTTCCATCCGGGTCTCCGAATACTTAATACTCCTGTAACATCGGGAGCGTATGCTGAACCTACCCTGGTGTGCGCCGTGGTAAGAGGAGCCGTGCATGGCATCACAACGCCCAAAGACGATTTTGATCGTCGAAGACGAACTGGAGATTGCGAAATTGGTCAAGCACTATCTTGAGAAGGAGGGCTTTCATCCCTGCATCGCGCAAACCGGCATAGAGGCACTAAAGCTCGTGGCAAGCGAATGTCCAGATCTCGTCATCCTTGATCTCATGCTCCCCGAAATGGACGGTTTGGAGGTGTGCAAATCCATCCGGCAGAAGCCGGAAACGTCGTTGCTGCCAATCCTCATGGTGACGGCTAAGAACGAAGAGTCCGACACCATCGTTGGACTGGAGTTGGGGGCCGATGACTATGTGACCAAACCGTTCAGCCCTAAGACATTGGTGGCTCGGGTGAAGGCCCTCTTCCGCCGCCTCGAACGGACGAACGATCAGAAACCGACTTCCTTGACCTACGGTCCTCTGCAGATGGACCTCATTCGCCATGAGGTGACCGTCAAGGGGAAAGAAGTCCCGCTGACGGCGAAAGAATTCGGGTTGTTGGAGCACTTATTGCGTCATACGGGACGGGTCCTGACGCGGGACATGCTGCTCAACGCCGTGTGGGGGTACGACTACTATGGAACGACTCGAACGGTCGATGTCCATGTGCGACGTCTGAAAGTGAAAGTACCGTTCCTCAACGAAACAATCGTGTCCGTCAAATCGCTCGGCTACAAACTGTCGGATCAGCCGCTACTACATTGACCAATCTCGATATCCATATCGGCTCACGGCTGAAAATAGAAGTGTGGCATTATGGGCTCCTACTCGCCATTCCCTTTGGGAGAAACGTTGGGTTGAGCAAGACACGTCAGATGGTCTTCCACGCGCTCAGGCTTCACTAGAGGATCTGGCGGTGCGCGAACTAGTCTGTAACGTTGCTGCCTGAGATTTCTTAAGCCGTGAAATGAGTTTCTCAGCCTCCTGAATAGTGTTCAGGTTGATTGCGTAGTAGACCCACCGTCCGGATACACGGTCGGTCACCAAGCCGGCATCTTTCAGCACACGGAGATGAAAGGACAGTCGCGATTGGCCGGTACCGAATGCTTCCGTAAGAGCACACACGCTGTGCTCTCCTTCTCTGAGCTGTTCCAGAATGCGCACTCGGGTCTCATCACCTAAGGCCCGAAACAACCGCACACTTTTATTACTGATTTGCGATCTGGACAATATCATAGTCCTGTCCTACATTAATCTACGTACGCAGTCAATCGAGAACCTACCCATTGCGTCCCCTCAATGAGCCTCGTGCACAGATTTGTTCTCATCGTGAGCATCCGTTGTCATTCGGTGCGAGACCAGAAGAAGATGCTCTGAATTATCAGGAAACGAGAGTGGAGGGGCCCAGAAATAGCCGACAGGCTCGGCAGGTATCTTCGCGGAAGCCGGAGAAAGAGACGCAGACTGGTCTTAGATAGCAGCCGGGAGGCCTGCCCGTCGTCGCCACCAGGTCCAGGATCCTAAACCGAAGAGCCCTGTGGCATAGAGCAC
>JAAUPT010000428.1 GCA_012032965.1 Nitrospira sp. | reverse complement strand
ACCTCATTGAAAAGGGTGAATTCGACGAGGCCATTACGTGGTTCCAGAAAGCGATGCAGGCGAGGCGATACGAAAGCCCGGCCTATCCGCACCTCAATCTTGGCCGTGTGTATGAACGCAAGGGGAACTGGACCGAGGCCATCGATTCGTATAAGAAAGCGCTTACGCTGGATCCAAATTATACACTCGCCAGGAAGGCCCTCGGCCGGCTGGTGAGCTCACTGAACTGAAGTCATACTCTTATGCACAGAACTATCCTCGTCGCTATTACCGACCTATTTTTCTATACCAAAGTCCGAGATGCACTACGCCAACCGGAGTACCAGCTTGAAAAAGCGCGTGCACAACAGGACATTCTTGACAAAGCTGTTTCCACCAATCCGGAAGCGATCGTTCTTAATATGAACGACCTCACCCTCAATGCGTTTCAGGCCTTGGAAACACTGAAGGCCGATCCACAGGTGAAGGCCATTCCGACACTGGCCTTTGCCAACCATGAAGAAGTGGAGACGTGGAACCGCGCTAAGGCGCTCGGTGTGACGAAGATCGTCTCCCGCAACGAATTTTCCGCCCGGACCAAAGAGCTGATTGATGAAGTAATTGCCATCCCCCATCGACAATCACCCCCCTCATGAAGTTAGAGGCCACATCGATGAAACAGTCCAAGCTTCACACACAACACGTCCAACTCGGAGCAACGTTCGAAGAAGTCACCGGCTGGGACATGCCGGCCCACTACGGGGACATCGCCGCTGAGCATCGTGCTGTCCGCCAAGCTGTGGGGATTGCCGATCTCTCCCATCGAGGCAAGCTCAGGGTGACGGGCGAGGATCGCGTGAAGTGGTTGCAAGGCGTCATCAGTAACGACATACTTCCCCTCCAACCTGGACAAGGCCGCTACTCCAGTTTTCTCACTCACAAGGGCAAGATGCTCACCTACTTCCGCCTCTACATGCAAAACGAGGCGGTCGTGCTGGAAGATGTCGGCGAGATTGGAGACACCACGTTTCAGGCCTTGCGCAAATTCCTGCTCTACGGGACCAAAGCCAAGATGGAAAACTGCGGTGAAAGTTGGGGGCTGCTCTTGATCAGCGGGCCAAAAGCTGCCCACTTGGTCCAATCTGCGTTTGGTGTTGATGTTACGGGCTTAAAGCCGGCTGATTTTGTTACAGCACAGATCGGAGGGCATCATGCACTGGTGATACGCACTGAGGAAACAGGTGAAATCGATCTCGAGGTCTTCATCCCGGCAGACGGTCTGTTGACCGCATGGACCAATGCTATGCAGGCCGGCGCCAAGCTCGGCATCAAGGCGATTGGGAGTCACGCACGAGAAGCCTTACGCTTGGAAGCCGGCATCCCGAAGGCCGGACCAGATTTGAATGAAGAGATTGTTCCGCCCGAGGCCAATCTCGAGGACAAAGCATTCAGCCTGAACAAAGGCTGCTATCCGGGGCAAGAAGTTGTTGCCCGCATGGATACGTACGGCAACGTGCGCCGTAGGCTAGTTGGGTTGGTCCTCAAGGACTCAGAGGTTCCGCCCCACGGCGCCAAGCTTTATAGCGGTGATCGTGAGGTAGGCTGGATCAGTAGCGCGGTTCATTCCCCTCAACTGAACACGGTCATTGCGTTCGGATTTCCTCTACGCGATTTCAGTACGCCTGGAACGGAACTGACGGTGAAATTCGAGAGTGGCAAGCACGCGGCCACCGTCCAATCTCTCCCCTTCTATACTAGACACTAACGCTATACCCTCGAAGACAGTATGTCCCTTGATGAGCAGGAAGAACGCGTTGACCTCACCCCCTACCAGGTGGCCGGCGAACTAGCGGGCATCATCAAATTGGTCGACGAATTTTACCTCAACATGGATACGCTGCCAGAGGCCAAAACGATCAGAAACATGCACCCAGCTGATCTCGCCGAATCACGCAAGAAGCTGACCTATTTCCTGTGCGGCTGGCTAGGAGGCCCGCGGCTGTTTCAGGAACACTATGGCCCTATTAGCATTCCGGGCGCTCACAAACGATTCCCAATCGGGTACGAAGAGCGTGATGCCTGGCTGCTCTGCATGCAGCGAGCGATTACCGTACAGCCATACAGCGATCAATTCAAAGACTACCTCTTTGCTGCCCTCAGCATTCCCGCAGAACGGGTCCGACAGGTGAACACGGGAGAGGTCTGACGCCTGGCCCCCATACACTGATCGATTCCCCATCGCCCCCCACGCACATTGAGATACATCGCTGAATCCTTCCGGATACAGAGCCTTAACTCTGGCCGTGACTGCATAAAGCAGATATCTCCTTTAAAATCAGACCTATGAATACGGGACCCTAGCCCTTCGAACACGGAGTTCGTGTGGCACTTTCTTTGCTGATCCACCAGAATATGTCCGGCAACATTCATGGAACGCGAGCGCCTGTGCATGCCCTGGGCTCGATCAGCTGAGTCTCGGCATGACTGAGAGAAATTGCAGGCCTACTATCGAGGGATAGGCGACAAGGAACCAGCGCTGTAAGGTGGCCAATAGCTACCGAGGATCAAGAGATGGCTTTCTCTTTCCCCTTCTACAACCACACAAAGCAAAAACTCTCCCTCTCACTCCAAATGGAATCGGTTTCGATCGGATGTGAAGCGTGGATCGATGTGAGCCGATTTTGCGCCACAGCGAAGTCCTTGCCCCAAACCCCACGGGAGCTCAGATCTTCTAGAGGCCACGCGCCCTCTCCTCTGGCTTATAATTCTTTGGCGAAGTCGTTTACCCTCCTACACAAGAAGCTCCGGAGAAATTTTCCGGAACTCTAGAGTAACAAACCTTCGAGACTTTACAGTTTCACATTTCCATTCATTGTAATCTGGTCCTTGGTTGTCAAAAACGAAGTCATCGGAGTTTGCCTCGATGTTGATACTTTCAATCACCTGTTTTGAAAATGCGCGGTATCCTGTGTGATATTCTGACAGCTTTTGCCCGATGAGTAAATTTTGCGAGAGCGTGAGAAACCGGTTGAACAGGTATTTGTATAAGGGC
>JAAUPT010000427.1 GCA_012032965.1 Nitrospira sp. | reverse complement strand
AAGTCTCTAGACGAGGCTTTTGAAAAATCGGGGGATTTCATTTTTCTACGGTCTTACTTTTCGTGATTTCAGCGCCTTCTGCCGCTCCATGAACGAGTCCGGTCGGTTTGCGACTGGCTTCTGCGACGTGCTTCGGATGTTTTGGCTCTCATCCGGGCACGCCGCAGGACTCGGCGTCCCGCTCACGCGGTCGCCATCGTTGTAATTTCAGGTCGAATTCCCCAACAGCTTTCCCATCCGTACCAGATTGTAGGCGCACAGGATCAGCATCCCACTCAGGCCCACACGGTCGGTGCCCCGTTTTCGCGTCCGCCGCAAACCGCCAATCTCTTTGGCCCAACCGAAAATCTCCTCCACCCGTTTGCGCAGCTTCTGACTGGTTTGGTATCCCAGGCTGCCAGTGGTGCGGCCGTCCAACCCGGCCACCGTGCGTCCTTGGATCTCCGCAATGTGCGGCTTCATTCCGTGCTCGCGGCAAAATCCAACCACTTCGGCCGTGTGATAACCTTTGTCGGCTCCGACCGTCCGGGGCGGCCGTTCGGACGTTTCGATCTGGCGGCCCAACAGTTCTGTCGCCGCCGTGCTTTCCGTCGTTCCGTAGGCGGTGGTGATCTCCGCCTGCACGCACAGCCCATGGCGATTTTCCATCAGCGCGTGCAGTCCGTAACTCAGCCGGGCTTCCTTGCCGGGGCCTTTGCGGGCCAGTTGGGCTTGCTCGTCGGTGGTGCTCTGGGGGTGCATGACGAGAAAGTGACCTGAAAGGAAGCGCGCCCGGCGCACGCTTCTTTTTGGCCTTGCTTATTGTATCGCTATAGATACAATTGCGGCATGCCTGATCCAATCCAGACTCTCCGCTCCCAACGCGACGCCGTTCTTGAACGCATGAAACAGGTCGACCACCTGCGGCGCGGCTCCCTCAGTCGCCAGTTCTTCAAAACCCGCCGCGATGGCAAGATCATCGAGTCGGGTCCCTACTTCGTTCTTCAATGCTCCTTCAAAGGTAAGAAGTGCTCCGAACGCATTGCCACGGCTGACGCCGATCGGGTCGAGAAGCACGTCGAGAACTTCCGCCTCTTCAATGGCCTGGCCGATGAGTTCATCACCCTCTCGGATCAGATTACCCAGTTGGAGTGCGCGCCCGGCGACAGTAAAAAAACGCCTCGAATCGACCGAGTGCCAAGAAGAGCGATTCCGGGAAACCCAGGCCTTCGTAGCTCTTGTCCGACAGCAATGGGGCCAGCAGGGCGTCCACAATTTGGAGGCCGTCGAACTGGGCTTGCGCCACGCGCTCCTTCAAGATGGCCGCGCGCTGCTGGAGCAGTTGGTGCAGTCGGTGGCTGATGGCCTGACGGAGGCCCACGCGCGCAAGGGCGAAAAGTGCCATCCCGACCGACCTCGCGGCGTGGAGACTATCTTTGGTCCCATCGAACTGAAGCGGGATTACTTCTATTCACCCAAGGACAAGCAGGGACGTTGTCCGCTGGATGAGGCGTTGGGCCTCATTGATGGCACCTCTCCGGGTCTGGTTCGGCTGGCCAGTCGAGCCGCGACCCGGGAAGGATTCGAAGCGGCCAGCGACGATTTGAAGGAACTGGCTGGCATTCAAATTGATGGCCGGCAGATCCAACGCCTGGTGGCCCACAGCGGCCCGATGATCGCCACACAACTCAAGCTCACCGGCACGGACGTCGAACTCAAGCCCATGCCCATTTGCTACGTGGAAGCCGATGGGACGGGCATTCCCATGGTGGCCGAGGAACTGGAAGGTCGCAAAGGCAAGCAGCACGACGGCACATCCAAGACCCGGGAGGTCAAGTTGGGCAGCGTCTTTTCCCAGACCAAGACCGACGAGGAAGGCCAACCGATGCGCGACTACCAATCCACCAGCTACGTAGGGACGCTCGAATCGGTGGAGACATTTGCTCCGTTGCTACGGGATGAAGCCGTCGCCGGGCATCGGTAAATCCTCAAAGGTCGTCTTCATTGGAGACGGCGCGGCCTGGATTTGGGAATTGGCCAGAACGCATTTCCCATTGGCTATCCTGATCTTGGATTTCTATCACATGATGGAGTACCTCCACGAGTTGAGCCAACTCTTGTACGGCAAGGACACCCCTTGGGCCGGGCGGATGAAAGACCAATGGAAGGAACAGATGGAACGGGACGAAGTGCAATCGGTGATCGACGCCATCAAGAAGCGGGTCGAACAACATGGGGAACTCTCCGCCGAATCGTTGGAGAAAATTCAGGAGAAAATCGGTTACCTGGAGAACAACAAGGACAAGATGCTCTACGGGACTTTTCGCCAACAAGGTCTCTTCTACGGATCGGGCGTCGTGGAAGCCGGCTGCCGCGCGGTGATCGGCAAGCGACTCAAACAATCCGGCATGTTCTGGTCCAAATCCGGAGCCGAAAACATCCTGGCACTCCGCTGTGCCTTGATTGGCAATCGCTGGGACGAATGTTGGAATCACATCCACAATTCCAGTCAGTTCCAGCCTCGAGCCGCCGCCTGAGACCTCCTGTGGTTACAAATCCGTCACACACCCCGGCGCTTCCCGGATCCCGATTACCGCCGGGTGCGCCCGAAGAACTTGCGGTGCATTGATGAGCAACCGGTCCAACTCTTCGATCGGTTTCCCGTGGTCCTCGACGCGTAAATCGACGTATCGGTCGTTCGCTCCGGCGAATGAAACACGAAGGTATTGCCGCTGAGAAAGCGTTCTTCGGGCATTTCTGATATCACATCTTCTCGGGCTGGGTGAAGATTGCGATTTCAGTGCCGTTGTGTGACGGGGCGAGAATAGCCACGCAACTGAACTGATCCGACGACCTGAATCGTCCGACTTTCGCCCGTTCTTATCTGGTGGTGGCTTACAGAATATTTGACCGACCGGCCATTGAATAAAGATGAACAAGAAGGGGCCATGGCAGTATGGAAAGAAAGGCTTCTTTTTGAATCGAGAGAGAATGTTGAAGACTGATAGTAAATCAATGGACTGGAAGCCCGAAAGAAAGTAAACGATGAAAAAAT
>JAAUPT010000426.1 GCA_012032965.1 Nitrospira sp. | reverse complement strand
CATGCTGAACACACCGTATCGGGTTCATCGGTACGATGGGTAACGAACTCTGACCGTGTCCCTATTGAAACAGCCCTGCGGTTGGCGTTGGAAGACTTGACGGAGAAAATTGAGGAGGACCGCCCCCTCTACATCAAGCAAACGGAGACATCAGCGCAGTAACTGCACTGGTGAGCGCCGGCGCTCAAGCCAGTATAGATTGGGCCACCTTCGCCGATTCAGAAGAATTGGCCGTCTGGGGAGGATCCACCTTGGAAGTTTCCACATATTCTGGGCAATCAAGGCGGAAGTCCTCATCTCCAAATGCAACGTTGTAGAAACCACAGTGATGAGGCAAATCTGATTCCCCATGGGCATGTGGACTGAAGTGCTCACAGGACACACACATCCGCGCGGCCTGAATTTCTCCTTGTAACTGAAGCGCGCGAATCAGTTTCACAAGCGCGGTCAGAAGGGCGACCTGTTCTTGCGTCGACAGATTCTCGGTCGCTGACGCCAAAATCTCAGGCCATCGGTTTTCCACATGACCTGCTTTAGCCCCCAGCGCGGTCAGATGCACGGTCACGACACGGTTGTCGACTTCACGGCGTCGCCGCCTGACCAACCGTTTTTGTTCAAGAGTTCGGATGACCTCAGAGGCCGTGGGCAGCTTGACGGAGAGTTCCCGAGCAATTGTCGAAACGGTCGCCGAATGGTTCGGACGAGACCGAAGAAACGTCAGCACTTGGATTTGTAAGGGGCCAATGCCTTGTCGTCCCTTTCGCCTCCAGGTTCGGCTCTTCATCGCCAAACCGATTTTTGAGAGCCCTGTCACCAAACGATCAGGGAGTGAGTCCTGGTCGATCTTCGGTAGTGCTGACATGCAACCCCCCTCTCTCCCTAATAGTTAGCCGACGAGGGGGTAGTCTATTGCGCTTTAGTCTTTCCCGTCAACCCCATCTCTTGGGTCATTTCCTAGGTTCGGCAATCAGCGTACCACGAGCACCCCACAATGAGCATGTTGAACGACACGGGTGGATACGCTGCCGAGCAGTACGCGACGGATCGCGCCAAGCCCTTTGGCTCCAGTTACAATCAGATCAGCCTTCTCCTGTTTGGCCACGGTCAGAATTTCGTCGGCCGGCTTTCCCAGCCTCAGGGCTTCTCGGATCTGGAAGCCCGAGCTCGCAAGCTTATCTCCGTATCGCCGCATCAAGCGTTTTCCAGCCTCTTTGACCTCTGGATACTTCAAGTACGGCATCGCGTGCACCACGGTTACCAGCACCGGTTCGCGATCCGGAGCTTCGGGTGCTGAATTGATATGGCGCATGAGAAACCGAAGGGCCTTGTCAGACGCAGCCGACCCGTCGATCGCGAGAACGACGTGTCTGACAGGACGAGGACGCTCTTTTACCACAAGAACAGAACACGGTGCGTGGTGGATGGCGTGACTGGAGACACTACCCAGCATGAAGCGATCTAAGACATCCAGTCCACGAGAGCCGATCGATAGAAGGGTCGCCCCACGCTGCGCATATTTCATGATTGTCCTGGCCACAGCGCCTCGCTCTACCGTGACCCCTCCATTCAAGCCTAACTTGGCCAGCAAGGCGACCGACTCTTCTTTCGCCACCTTGGCGGCCTTCTCCATTCGGTTTACTTCAGACTGGACATAGCGCTCCGCCCCGACAATGATCGGTTGGACCATGAACGGAGCCCGAACACTGGCCACATCAACAACATGCAGGACACGAACAACCGGCTGCACGATAAACGGCACGTCTGCCAACCATTCAATCGCCCATCTGCCATATTTGGAGCCATCCGTCGCCGCTAGAATCTTCATGTTGGATATCCCTCATCTATTATTCTTCGACAAAATATACCTCGTGTGTTTAGTGCACTGCACTAAATCGTTCTCTGAACACTTCTATGGACAGACCGCACAACGCGGCGTATCGCCCCAGCAGGTCCGAATTGCTCAGATCATTCTTCGTGAGCCGAATCATGAATTGCCGAGCGATCTGGTAGGACTGTGAATCAATGTCTACCATCCTGACCTTAGTTCGTCCGGTTGAGGAATCCACCAATTGCTTGAATGGTATTGGGGTGAACCGCCCGTTCTGAATCGAGACCATGGCCGACGTCCCGCCGTCTAGCAGATACTGAGCAGCGCAATATCCAAGGTCACGCGTATACTCGATATCGTAGGGAATCGGATCGGCGCAACGAAGCTCATATCCTACGTTCTTCGCCACAATGGGCGCAGACAAGCCCAGCAAGTCAAGCTGCTTCGTCAGTTCCCGCCGCAAGACGTCGCCCACATCCACTTCGGTCATACGTATATGACCGTGCTCGTCTCGCTCAACATGTTCCAAGCCACCTAGATCATGAGGATCAAGAATCTCGATCAATCCTTCTGCCAACACCGCTACTCCATCGGCTAGCCCCTGTTCCCAACGCTTGATGATGGCCCCTATCAAGAGATCCACGACCCGTTGGAGCCTCACCGGACGGTCTCCAAACTCTTCCGGAATGATCGTCAGCGTGGCACCGGCCGCCTTCCCGATACCCAATGCCAGATGCCCGGCCTTGCGCCCCATAGTCACAACCAAGTACCAGCGTGATGTCGTGCGAGCGTCAACCATGAGATTTTTCACGATCTCGACCCCGATGTGACGGGCGGTCTGAAACCCGAACGTGGGAATACCATAAGGAAGATCCAGATCGTTGTCGATCGTCTTGGGAACGTGAATGACTTGTAGGCGACCCCCCGATCGCTCCTCCAGTTTCATAGCTGAAAATGCCGTGTCATCCCCACCGATCGTCATCAAACGCGTGACGCCGAGCCTCGACAGCGAGAATAAGACGTTGTCGAGCAACTCGACACTTTTCGTCGGGTTGGCCCGGGAGGTCCCCAGATAGGATCCGCCCCGAAAATGGATTCGGCTGATCTCCTCGATCGAGAGCGGCCGTACTTGTCCGGTGCCCCCGTCCATGAGCCATCTGAACCCGTCGATGATGCCGCAGGACGTCCGAGCCCCCCAGAATATCGTG
>JAAUPT010000425.1 GCA_012032965.1 Nitrospira sp. | reverse complement strand
AGCGGCCGCGACTTGATCTCCGGTGTCCCTTCCTTCAGTCCCCAACCATCGGCGGCCAGACTCGTCGTCGTGGCGACGAACAAGATAGCGGCGGTGAACACGGCTGCATGTGTCTTCGTCATCTTCGGCTCCTTCTTCCACCCCCATATCAAGCCCAAGAGATTCCCTCAATTCTCTTGCTTGTTCTTCTTTTAGTCTCTCTCGCTGTTTCCATGGTGGCGTCTTGTTGGAACGCTGCTTTTCCTCGGGAAGATCGTTTCCCTGTTTCTTCTGAATGAGCTTTTGCATCCAAGAGGGTTTTTCGCCGGAATGGGATCCAACTTTGGGACGCCCGACCGCTGCCACGGGAGAAGACGGTGCCGACATGGCACTAAAGGAGGAGGAGGTGGTGGATGCCGTGATGGCATTTCGTGTACTGGAAGGAGAGGAAGGCGCGGATGCCATTCCCCTTAGTGGACCCGGCTTTGTTGCAGTAAACTTCCCTGGGGAAGACGAAAGGTGAAAACTTTGTGGTGGGCGCGGTGGAGCCCCTGCCGTCTTGGTAGGCGATTTGGATTGTGGAGATGGTGCCTTTTCTTCCGACATGCCGATCTGTTGGAATCGTTTCATCCACTCTGGTTCTGCCCCCGGTTCTGCTGCCACAGCTGTTGGGTCGTTGGGGCAGTTGTCGATCGCCGTCGATGATGCCGTCCGCATCGGTGTCGGGATTGCAGGGGTCGCTGCCGTCGAGGAATTCATCGAGCAGCGAAAGCCGTCAATGTCGACATCGGAATCAAGCGCGCCGCCGCAGGGCGGGTCGATCTTTTCGAGTCGCAGATCGTCGTAGTACAAACCGGATGATCCATTGGCGTAGAGGTCCACTGCGGCGATGTCCGGTGCGCCGCCGCCGCTCCCGAATACGCCGCCCGTCCATGAATACTCCGTGACGAGATCATCGTCGTAGTAGATGCGCGTCCAGTCCTCTTCGATATCGACTATGACCTGAATCTTCATCCAGCGATCATCGTCGTAGGGCACGAGAATTCGATTGAAGTTTTCGCCGTGGAATACCTTCAACATGTTGTCGTTGGAATCGATCTGTATCTGCACGGCCCAGTCGGACGTGGGATGCGAGCCGATCGCATAGGTATTGAGAAGTACAAAGTAGGAACCGGCAAGTCCGCCGCCGCCGCCGGAACTGAAATCCGACGGAATGTATTGCCATGCGGTGAACGACCACGCGCCTTGATCAGCATTGCAGAACGGGGTGGACCAGATCGGTCGCGCCTGCGATGAAGACACTATTATTGCCGCTGCGCGCCTGGGTGTTTTGAACGGGGGCGTCGAAGGCCGGGTCGTCATCCCAGCCGGACCATCCGTTGAGGCCGTGCAGGTTCACCGGCAGAAGATAATCCTCGAAGTCCTCTACGCCGAAGCAATCTTCGTACACAGCAGTGGTCGACGGAAGCAGGACATAAGTATCACCGCCGATCCATTCAATGGCAGGTGCGAACGTGACGTCGATCCCGCCGGGATAAAGATCATTGGTCAGTGTGCACGGCACGCCGCCGTCGAATCGATGGTGCCCTGAGTCTGGTCATAGATGCCGGAGACGTACGTCCCCGCCGGGCCGAGAGAGAGAGTATTCAAACCGGTGGCTTTGCCGAGCAGTTGAAATTCAGCGGCGGTCAAAGCAAGATTTGTAATATACGCTGGTATGGCAATGGGCGGGCCGTTGCCGAGCATGACCGTCATGGAGCCGGCAAGGTCACCGGGCGATGTGAACTGTTGCGATTCCAACGCATTGCCAGACGGATCGAGCTGCATATTGGTGATCACTTCCAGCATCGGCGACGCGCTTGGTTGCAATACAAAGTCGGTCAGCATGTCGGGTAGCAGCGGACCGCTCGCCTGCAGACCCCACTCGCCGCCGGTCATGGCAGTGATCGCAGCGCCGTTGGATTTGCATTTGCAATCTTTCCATAACCATCCCGAAACGTCTTTGCATTTCTTTGTCGCGCCGCATTGCGCGCCCGGATTCGCGCATTCATACGCAGTATTGGTGATTCGAGTCCTCTCACATGCCGGCCAACCAGCGGTCAGTTGGCTGATAGGAACATCACGATGACGCCCATGAATGTCGCAAGAGTCATTTTCGAAAACATCACGATTTTCGAACGACGATGTTTATTGATCAAAAGCCTGTTCATGGCTATCTCCTTGGAGATGTGCCGCCTCGCCCACAATCGAGGGCGGAGGCGTGATTTCGAGGCCCTCCCCTTATGCATTCAGAGGCGACCGATCAAATCTTGCACTTGTCTTTGATCTTTTTTTCGAGTCGGCGTGTATGATCAATAAACCGGGGATGTCGGGGGTTCTGCCATGCTCACCCGGGCTACGACAACAACATCTTCCCCGTGACCGCCGACCGCGAAGCGGACTACAAAGCGCTGCTCGACGACCCCCGGAAGCCGCTGCTCAACCAGGCCCTGACGCCGAGCGCGCCCGGGTCCACGTTCAAGCTCGTCACTTCTGCGGCGGCCCTGCAGAACGGCACGATCGCCCATGCCGGCCTCGACGTGTACGACAAGGAGCCGCTCCCCAAGGGTCATCCCTTCACGAAGCTCGACAATGTCACCCTGGTGCCCCATCTGGGCTATGTCGTCGAGGACAGCTACCGCCACTTCTACGCCGGCACCATCGAGGACATCGAAGCCTGGCTCGACGGCAAGCCGATCAACCTGATCAACCCGGAGGCGTTGAAGGCGTAGCTCATACTTCTCTCCAGCTTCGCTGGGGAGACCCCCAGCCCGCCGGCGCGCACCACGATGCTGAGAAGATCGGGGGCGGTACCCGCCCCGATCTTCATAGGGGGAATATGAATGTCGATTCCCGTGGCATCCCGAACGTCGAGGGGGTGACGGGATCGTCCGTCGGATCGAAGGAGACCGAGATGGCGCAATACATGCTGCTGCTGCACCAGGTGCCGAACTACAACATGGACCTGCCGCGCGAGAAGATGCTGGAGATGACCAGGCGCTACATGGCGTGGGCCGAC
>JAAUPT010000424.1 GCA_012032965.1 Nitrospira sp. | reverse complement strand
GAAAAATGAAGCGCTGAATGAAATCAACGGAGCGCTTTGCCCTCTCATAGAATCGTTCGTCGATCGTGATACCCTGGATTAAGGCCAGCCCGTGAGACGTCAACATGCGACCGCAGATTTTGAAAAATGTTGAGTAATACTCATGCCCAACGGCCTCAATCATTTCTATGGAGACGAGCTTGTCAAATTGTACACCGAGCTTCGGCAAGTCTCGATAATCCATGAGCGACACCGTGACTTGATCACTGAGGCCGGCATCTCGAACTCGTTGCAGAGCCAGGTCATACTGCCGCTGCGAGATCGTCGTGGTCGTTACACGGCAACCATAGTGAGATGCGGCATAGATGGCGAATCCACCCCAACCGGAGCCGATCTCGAGGAGGTGGTCGCTGGCGACCAGCTGCAGCTTTCGGCAAATGCGATCGTTCTTTGCGCGTGAGGCTTCCGCCAGCGTCGCGTCCGGTCGCTCAAAGTAAGCGCAAGAGTACATCATCGTCTCGTCAAGCATGAGACGAAAGAACTCGTTGCCCAGATCGTAGTGGGCTGCGACGTTCTTCCTGCTGCCGGCCATCGTATTGCGATGCAGCCAATGAATTGTCTTGAGCAATGGCCTGGTCGCCAGCGCCAGGCCACCTTCCATGCGATCCAAGAGCGTGCGGTTCAGGACGAAGATCCTGACCAAGGTCGTAAGATCGTCACAACTCCACAAACCACGACGGTAGGCATCACCCAGTCCCACCGTGCCGCCCAGGATAATATCTGCATAGACGTGGAGGTCCTGAATTGTCACGGTAGCCCTCAGCTGGCAGCGTGTGGTGATTTGGCCGAACTGAAAGTGCTTGTGTCCTTCCACGATTGTCACGGAGCCGAACTCCAGCTTTGACAGGCGAGAAAAAACTGCTCGACGTGCGAGACGATAAAACCAGGGTGTGCTCGTCGAATGAACCTGTTGCCCACTCGACCGATCGTCGAGCACAAGACCGGGTGGAACCGTCCGGTTGCTCATAATGGTGTCTGACGCGTCGCCGCAGGCGACGGCTCCTTTCGGTTATTTGGGTGAGCGTAGAATGGGACACCTTTGGCCCAGAGTCTCAAGGCCTGCCAATGGATGGCTCCGATGACCTTGGCCGTCATCAAGGGATAGTGCGCAAGGACGTGCGCCAAAGCCGATCCGGACAGCTCTCGTCGCTCCAGCCGCATTGTGGCGTCGAAGAAAGGCCGTCCGTCGCGAAGAGTTTCCATATGGATGGCCAATTGCGATGTCGGCTCGGTGAACCGCCAATCGTAGGCCACGTCCATGTCGATAAAGGGCGAGATGTGGAACACCTTGTCGAGTCGGTAGTGCTTCCTTTTGCCGCTGGCGCGATTGTGCTCGGTCCCCAAGACGTAACAGTGACGCTCTCCCCATGGGGTATTCGTGATTTCCGCGACGATGGTGTCAACAGAATCATTGGATCGGTCATAGCAAAAGTAGAAGCTCACTGGGTTGAAAACGTACCCGAAGTAGCGGAAGTGAGTCAGGAGACGAATCGGTCCAGCCGGTCGACTGCCCGTTCTCTCTTCCACGAGTTGTCGGATCGATTCGTCCAACGGAATGATTGGATCACCAACATGGTCAACGCGATTGAACGAAGCGAGGTTGGTGTGATCAACAGACCAGAACCAGCGATCCTCAAAAATGGTCGGGAGTTCGTCCAGGTCCACATACATCATGAACAACCGGTAGGTGAACGCGTGCGGGACCGGGCTGAACCGCCGGTGCCGAACGTGTCCTGTATAGATCGCGCTCTTCATGATGAGAGGTCCTTGCCGAAGGGCTTACAGACGGCCAGCGCGCTGTTCACTCCATCCTCATGAAACCCAAACCCCAGTAGGCACCGCAATACGACGTCCGATTGACGCCGTTGATCTCACCGTGGCGCTTTTGTGCGGCAACGGCTTCCGCTGAGTAGACCGGATGATGATAGGTGATGCGACGGAGGATCTTAGTTGGATGGATGGCTTGTGTGTGATTGAGTGTGACACAGAATTCACAGGGCGCGGTCAGGTTCTGAAGCTTGTTCATGTGGTAGGTCAGAACCGCACGATCCGGCCGGGCGCCGAGCAGATGGTAATTCCATGCGGCCCAGGCCAGTTTGCGCTTAGGGAGCAACGACGTGTCGGTGTGCAACACGGCGTCATTCTCTTGATAGTGGATACTCCCCAAGACCTCCTTTTCCGTCAGTGAAGGATCCGACAGAATTGAGAGGGCTTGATCGCTGTGCGTGGCCATGATCACATGATCGAATCGCAAGGCGCAGTAGTTGCGCCCTTGCATCTTCGTGCGGATCTCTACGTATTCCGGGAATCGTCCCATCGACTCGACCGGGGAATTGAGATAAATGCGGTTGCGGAACGGCGCGATGAGTCTCTCGGCATACCGCTGCGAGCCACCCTTGATGACCCGCCAGGTCGGCCGTTCATCGACCGAAAGCATGCCATGGTTGTTGAGAAACTGGACGAGGTGCCGGGCCGGAAACTTCCACACGTCCTCGTGACTGGCTGACCAAATCGCGGCTCCCATTGGAACCATGTAGTGCTTGATGAACTCCCTTGAGTAACGATGAGTCTCCAGATAGCTGCCGAGTGAAGGACCTGGCTCCGTCAGTGTCAGCAGTTCTAGCGACTCACGATTGAAGCGCAGGATATCCCGTATCATCCGGTAGAACGAGGGGCGAAGGAGGTTTCGTCGCTGGGCGAACAGTGTATTCAGCGACGTCCCATTGTACTCGAGGCCGGTTCGCTCACACTTTACACCGAAGCTCATGTTGCTTGGTTGCGATTCCACGCCCAGTCTCTGGAGCAAGGCAATGAAGTTCGGGTAGGTCCAGTCGTTAAACACAATGAATCCGGTGTCTATGGCGTAACCGCGGCCTTCTATCGGGACCTCGATCGTATTGGTATGTCCTCCGACATAATCAGCAGCCTCGAAGACAGTGATCTCATGATCTCGGTGTAGGAGATACGCCGCGACCATTCCAGAAATTCCTGTGCCGACGA
>JAAUPT010000423.1 GCA_012032965.1 Nitrospira sp. | reverse complement strand
CGGGCCCCGTATGACTATCAGGAGGTGCTGGCCATGATTGCGCCACGCCCGGCGCTGGTCAATGGACCTTGGATTGGATCATGCCGCGAATTCCTCGGGGATGGATGAATGCGTGCGAGAAGCCCGGGAGATTTATGAGCGGTTGGGAGCGGGACAGCTTTTGGAGAGAATCGAGGTGAACGATTACGAGCGATTCTCGCCCGAGTTTGCAGAAGGACATCCTCGGACGATTGAGGCGGGCAGTGAGTGAATGAGTTCATCAGCGCAGGCACACGGGAACCGCAGGTTTTTTTGTCAGTAGGGGTCAGTCCCGGAATTCAGGAATTGTCATCCACCACCCCTGGCTATAAGAGGGCCATGGAGTGAAAAATCGGACCGAACATTCAGGTGCAATCTGTCATACGGTGGGCCGTGGGAACCAGGGCCAGTGGTTTGTCGAAGCGACACGGATTGGAAATAATTTTTAAAAACGCTGGGTGATTAGTGTAAGAAGACTGGATGGATAAGCAAGTGTTGGCAATGTGGTGTACGCACAAGGGGTGCTGTCGCGCGCGGGGTTGGGTCGACAGGTATCCATGGAAGACTTATCCCGGTTCACGCAAGTTGTGGCGAAGATCGGTAAAGTGCGAGAGAGGCGCAAGAGGCCTCAGATAATGAGGGCAATTGAATTGGTGGAATTCCTAAATTCCGGGACTGATAAACATTAAGGGCGGACTGGCGAAGGAAGGTTTCCTTCCGGTAAAAACGTTGTGCAGAGAAGTAACAACAACAACGCAACCGAAAGGAAACCAAATGAAAAAGTCAAGTGATCGATACTATGTGGGAATGGATCTTCATAGCAACAATGTCATGATCGGGATAATCAACCAGGAAGGCCAACGGATCAAGGACAAGAAATTGGATTGTGATCTGGACAAGATCGATCAGTACCTGCGTCCGTATAAATCACAGATCCAAGGTGTGGTCGTGGAATCGACGTTCAATTGGTATTGGTTGGTCGATGGATTGATGGAGCGCTCCTATCCGGTGGAACTGGCCAACCCGGCACAGATTGAGCAATATAGCGGACTCAAACACGGCAATGACAAGAGCGACGCGTATTTTTTGGCGGAGCTCAAGCGGTTGAACATTCTACCCACCGGTTACATCTACGATTCGGTCTTGCGTCCGGTGCGAGACCTTCTGCGCCGACGGATGAGCTTGGTGCACCAACGGACCGCGTTGATCTTGAGTTTCAAGAGTCTCTATGCGCGAACCACCGGTCAGACGCTGGCCTTGAGCCGGGTTAAAACCATGAGTGTGGACGAGGCCAAGAAACTCTACGAGCATCCGGCCAATTGTTATATAGCCAAAGTGCAGAAGGAGCACATCGGGGGGCTGGATCAAAGTATCAAGGAGATTGAGAAGGTGGTGCTCCTGTCGGCTCAGGAGATACCGTGCTATACCAAACTGACCACGATCCCGGGCATCGGAAAGATCCTGGCCATGACCATCACCATGGAAATTGGAGACATCAGTCGATTCAAGAAGCCAGGCCACTTTGCCAGTTATTGTCGGACCGTCGATGCACGGCATCTGAGTAACGGCAAGAAGAAGGCCAACAACAATGCCAAGTGCGGGAACCGATATTTGAGTTGGGCTTTTGTGGAGGCGGCCAATTTTGCCAAGCGCTCCAGCACGGATTGCCGGCAATGGTTTGACCGCAAGGCGGCCAAGAGTTGCTCGGTCCTGGCCACCAAGGCCCTGGCGTGCAAACTGGCCAAGGCGGCCTGGTATATTGTCACCCAAAACACTCCTTACGATGCCCGACGCGTGTTCCCGGAAAAGGCGTCGGCCACACAATCATGACTTTACGGAGAACCGCCGTCAGCCAGCGAAAGGGGTTGGTTCAAACTCTTGGGACTGATTGGAGAGGGCGGTTCTCCCACTTTTGACAAATGCGACTTGAGTGATGCTTTGAAGGCGATTCGACCGTGCCGTGAGTCACAACGGGTTGGAGTCAACCAGTTCCCTGGGAACGTTGACAACCACTGCTCTTGGATACTGATTGAACACGGACCGGCACTGAACGTTTTCTGGATCCCGACAACTCGGGATTGGGCGCTATTGCCAGACATCGATTAAACGCCAGGATGATGAGTCAACGACAACTGGAACCCTTGGGCGACAGAACAAGTGGCGCGGGCCGCAGCCTCTGCGCTTCGCTACGAGTCTGCCCCACGGCCCACGCGACTTGGGACCCACCTCCTTGGCGACTGTTTGGCAATCGTTTTTCAGCGTGTTTCCCCCCACGGGGGCGCCACGTTGAATTCATTGCGCTAGAACCATATGGGTGACTGAACGGATCGCTTCAATTGAGGCCGATTCGAAATCAAGCGAAGAAATCACAGGATCGGATCCTGCTCTTCCAAGCGCTCACTCAATACGCTGCCAAACTCGAAGAAGAAAAATTCGGGAACGGACGACGTTTTTGCTCTTGCCTACGCGCCCTAATGGGTGACCCCTTACTGACTTTACGATTGGATGTCAGCGCGTCGAGCCGGCCGCAAGCGTAGGCGCGAAAGACCCGCACAATTTCATCCCGCACACGGCGAAAGACCGCGAGCTTCTCTGAGTCGGTGCCCGGCGCGTGGGCGGGATCGTCGAAAGGCCAGTGATGCCGGTTTAACTGCCCTGGAAACATTGGGCATGCTTGGTCCGCGTTGCCGCAACCGTGATGACGGTCTCAACGTTTTGAGGAAGGTAATCATTCATGTGCTTCGAGGTGTGTCCGAGATATCAATCCCGATCTCACCCATAACTTGTATGGCTAACGGATGCACATATCCGGAAGGATTGCTGCCGGCGCTTGCGACGGGCAAGCAACCTTTGATTGCTTCTCGCAACACGCCTTCCGCCATGTGGCTGCGGCAGGAATTGCCCGTGCAGAGAACGAGAATGACGCCGGTATCGGGGTTCATTGGCAGCAACTGACTTGGCCAAAGTCAGGTAAAGGTTTCAGGAGCGCTGAAGCCATGGTTCGCGTGTCCGGGGGACAGCAAAC
>JAAUPT010000043.1 GCA_012032965.1 Nitrospira sp. | reverse complement strand
CGGAACCCAGTCAGGCGAGAATAGTATATGCTGTGCGCACTGAATTCTTTTAATCAAACCTGTCAGTCCTTGCCGTTTCCAGAACTGATGGCTGATTCCACTCACAGAGGGGGCTAGAACGTAATGACCTGATATCCCTGTGACACCAGCTTTTTGAAACTGGGATGTCCCTCAAACTCCCCTGCCAACTTCACTCCACAGGCGATGACCGCATGTTTTACGTCGAAGGCTCCTGCGCAGAACTCGCAGACTCCGCCAATACGATCTTTCACGGCAGCATAGAGCCCGTGGAGTTTATGATCGGGTTTTTCCATTTCAGGGATCCATTTCGCTCCAGCACCATCAAAGATGAGCTGCACGTCGTCGTGGCCTTCCTTGAACTCCTTGACCGCTTCCAGCGCGTTCACGACACGCCCCAATCCTTCATGTGTTTCTGTGTCTGCAAGTATGACGATTGCGACCTTTGACATCATAGATTTCTCCTCCAAGGTGATTTCTCATGTTCCAACTGTACATATCGTATCCAGTTGTGTCAGCTCCATCTGTAAGCTGTCTTACAGTTCCTGCTTTCTTAGCCAGGCATCAGATTGTCGGTTTAGGACCGAGGTGTTTCAGAGGGTCAGAATGAGACAGACCGCACGGAGATGGCGAAGTGGCTTAGAACTTGGTCAGCAGCCTATCGCATCCGGTATTTCCTGCCTGCGCAAACACGGAGCCCGGTCCTCACCGCAGCACCTCCACGACCTCGGGCCTCATTGGAGCAGGGGGTGTTGAATAACCCTCCCGTCCTTGAGAGCTTTCATCAAGGAAAGGTCGAAGAACAGTTTGCGGAGGTTGAACTGCAGGTCAGCAAATGAGTGTCCTTCCGCCCAGAAGTCTGGGTACTTTCGTAGACAGCCGAGCCATCGCTCCTCATCCTCCAAGAAGTGGTAATTGACCTCTTGCATGAAAGACTCATCTGAGCAACCAGCCGTCTGACAGTCATGCCAAGTTATGTGATGCTGTAAGGTCATACTAGATTCGAACACACGAGTGCCTTATGGTCAAGGAACCCAGAGAATCCAATACCATGGCTGATTCATGGAGGCTATCGAAGTTCGGTGGTGGGAATAAATCAAGAACTGGAGGCGGTTGTCTTCAGCGATTGTTGATCATCGCGAAGATGAGCTGCTCGACTCGTGCCCGGCGTTCGACATAGGCGCGCGACATAGGCCGGGACATGGTAGGGGTGTGACTATGGTGCCGATCATCCTCTCCAGCCTGGTGGTGGTCTTGTCCTCCTTCTTGCGATTGACCGGAGAACTCTTGATGCAACTGCCAGAGCTTGACCTGGAGTTCTTCGAACGACTCCCCCTGGACTTCATACTCGGGATAGCCCTCCAAGTAGCCACGCCAGCCGTTGTCGTCTTGCCAGAGGATGTATTTAGAGGAACGCATCAAGGAAAGTATAGCTGGAGTTTTTTGAGGCGCAAGTGAAGAGGGGAAACAAACTAGGGGAATGTGACCTGCAAAATTGATCAAGAAAGCCAATAGGTTTAGCTCCCACCATTCTTTCCCATGTCCAGACTTCTGGACACACACTGCACAATCATATTCGTATACCTCAAAGCACCTTGGGAACTGGCTGAGAATAGGAGAGTGAATTGGGGAGTGCTGGGGTAGCGTCTGGAAGCCAACGGGCTGTAAGCGGTTGGTCCGTCAAACAGGCGCGATGACTGGACCCGCGCCCACCCGATCGCGTCCCATGGAATGGATAGCTTGGGTCTTTGCAAGATGGCAGCCTCAGTTCGCTCAAAATCGGGAAGAGCAGGAATGCCTCGTTGAGGCGAGTCAGTTGGATTGGACTGTCGTGACAGCGAATCTGTGTGAAGGGGTAATGTCTCACATGGAAGGATAAATAGGAGTCGTTTCCTGACAGCTGATCCACTGTTGGTAGACAGCCCACACCACGTAACAACGACTCTTAATCCGTTGCTTTTCCCATGCTCGGGTCGATCTATGGCACCTGGAACGAGTTCCGACATTGACTAGAACTGATTCCAGAGCATTTGGTTGGTTACTTCGTGGTGAAAGAGCACCTCTGAAGCCTTCACCCTCGTGCCGAGCTCTTTCGGGGAACGGTCGGCCGCCGATTGTTTGAAGCTTGCATATTTTTGCGTGCTGTCCTCGCCGAGGATCTCGGCGATAAACTTCGACGCGCTAAACAGCTCAATCGCATCATTGATATTAGTCGGAAGGAATCGCACTCGGTCGCGCGTCGTCTCGTTGTGTTCCAGACGTTCCCCCTCAAAACCGGTCTTGAGCATCGTGTACAACACAAGGTAAGGGTTGGCATCGGGAGCGACGAACGCAGTTCGATACGCGCTGTCTTTTCATTGGCCATCGGTATGCGGATCATCGCACCGCGGTCGATCGCCGAAACCTTGATCTGGTTCGGTGCTTCATAGTGCGGATCTAGACGGCGATACGCATTAACCGACGAGTTGAATACGAGACAAATCTCGGAGGCATGATTCAGGAGTTTGAGAATGAAGTCCCACGCCACATCAGACAGGCCGTCTTTCCCCTTTGCATCGTAGAAGATGTTCTTCCCATTCTTGCTCAACGAGAAGTTGGTGTGCATGCCGGAGCCGTTGATCCCCACGAACGGCTTGGGAAGGAACGTGGCCGTGTGCCCCATGGATCGAGCCACTTGGCGACAGATCAGTTTGTACAGCTGCACATTGTCCGCTGCACGAACCACATCCGCATAGGAAAAGTTCATCTCGAACTGCGAGGGCGCAACCTCCGGATGATCTTTTTCATTCTTGAAGCCCAGTGCGCGCTGTGCCTCCGCCGACTTATCGATGAACTGGCGAAGGGTGTCCAGGGGGAGCGAGTGATAGTACCCGCCCGTTGAGATGAGTTTAAACCCGTCCTTGCCGAAGCGTTGTTCGGCGTTCTGGCCATCCACAAGAAAGCCTTCGATCTCGCTGGCTGCATAGGCGGTCAGCCCGTGCTCTTTCTTGAGTTTCTTCGTATACGTCTTCAGCACGCTGCGGAAGTCGCTAGAATAGGGGGTGCGATCACTGTTTAGAACCGACGCAAAGAAGGTCACTTTCCCTGCTCCGATCACGTCGGCCGGGAAATAGCGAATGGAGGACCAGTCAACGTCAAGCCGCAGGTCCGACTCATGTTGCGGGGTAAACCCGCGGATGGACGATCCGTCAAGGTAAGATTTCCCAGTGACTCCAGCAGGAACTTCTTATCGTAGTCGAGCATGTGAAGGCGGCCTTCAATATCGGAGAAGCACAACGTCACGGCCTTGATGTGCGTTTCCTTCCTAAGCCACGCGGTATAGTCCTGTTCCAGCTCTTTAGCCCCGGCCGTCGCAGCGCGCTGCGACGCCTTGAGATTCATTTCTTCAAGTTCGTCGTACGGGAGCTCGAGAAAACTCTTGAGGTCATCGGATTTGAGCTTAGCCATGGTCCTCCTTCAATACGCTCTTTCTGAATTTCTGGAAATAAACCGACGCCAGAACCTATTATGTGGAGGGTGTCGGTTCAGCTTGCTTGCTCCGGTACTCACTCCGTCTCAATCCCTACTCCTCATAATTCTCGACAATCTCTGGCGGGCGAACTTCTGCGTCGTCCGGGTCAAGCCCGACCTCACGAAGGGCACGACGCTGGCGCAAGAGGTCCCAGCATTGATCGAGTTCGATCTGGACTTGTGAGAGCCGTTTCCGATCGGCTTTGGAGTGTGCCCGTTTCTCGTGCAATCGATGCTCCTCTTCGACGAGGCGTTGAATGTAATTGAAGACCGGCTGATCCTCGATTAGATTTTCCACCAGGTATCCTCCAGTGAGCACGTGATCGGAACGGTCACGCAGTGATGTTACGCCCAACCGAAACTGCGATCAACCGGCGCTCTGGCAGACGGTTATTTTGTGGCGCGTGGCCGGCCTGCGTTCGCCTATACGATTTCCTCAAAAGCACGCAGAAGGTTTCCAGATTAACGTTGTGAGTTGATGAAAGGGTTGACTCGCATGAGCTGAAGAGCTAGAAGTCTGCTGGCCAGTCGCTCAGACCTCTTTAACAGACAAATTGAGTGAGACTTTCCGCAGACGGAGGATACCACCGTGAAGGATTGTGTAGTCGATACATTTGGACTTCATAGAGCCGGTACACGAACATTTCGGATGTATATGCCTTTCATCGCACTCGGTGTGGCGTTCTTGAGTGCGCTTTCGGCTTGTGGCTCTGGTGATCCCGAATCCCTAGCTCCCGAAGCTTCAGCTCCCGGAGCACCACCCCCAGAAGCAATGACTCCCTTACGAACGGCTCGTATCATGCCGTTAGGCGACTCAATTACAGAGTCATCTAAGGGTCGGTCGAGCTACCGGTATTATCTGTGGAAACTCGCCCTTGCTCGTGGATATCGGATCGATCTCATTGGCTCCAAGCATGGAGTAGCAAGGGGGGCGCCGCTTCATTCAGACTTTGATATGGACCACGAGGGGCACTGGGGATGGAGAACGGATCAAGTCTTGGCACAGATAGCGACCTGGAGCATCGAGACCCGCCCGGATTTCGTCCTGCTTCATCTTGGGCATAATGATCTCTGTCAGGGGCAAAGTGTCGCAAGCACGGTCGACGAGCTGGGCGCCATTATCGATACCCTACGGGAAGCCAATGCTCACGTTGGGATCTTTTTGGCACAGGTGATTGCATCCGCTGCACCTTGTCTCTCACAGATCCCTGTGCTCAATGCGCAGTTGCCGGCGCTGGCTGCAGCAAAAACGCTTCCGTCTTCACCGGTCCTGATCGTGGACCAACATTCTAATTTCGATCCAACCACCATGACCTATGACCAGGTCCATCCCAACGCAGCGGGTGAATCTCAAATGGCGGATCGATGGATGACCGCGCTGAGTCCCTTTCTTAATAGTTTCTATAGGAAACCGCTACTTCCTCACGCTGGTTGATGCGCTCGGAATTCGCTCAGGAAGCCCATTGCAAGGTCTTTAGGGTAATGGCTCGGAGATTGGTGCGGTCACATTGGCGCAAAAAAGTCGACAAGAACGGTTTTGATCGCTACATTTCTAGAGAGACCTTCAAAACATTTTCAATGTACTACTTCAAGCCGTAGTATAGGGAGGAGGCAAGCGATGATGACGACTCACACGTCTACGGATGAACAGTTGAAGGACCAGGCGATTCGGCAAGCTTTGGCGGGCGACATCACTGGAGCGCGAGAAACGGTTAGTGGAGTGGTCGATAGACGGTATCTCAGAGATGCCTGGCAATGATGCTCTTTATTGAGTCTGAGCGCGGAAACGTACAGTCCGTCAAGGACACGATTGTCTCATGCCCGGATCCGTCCCTCTTGGCGAGTCACTTCTACCTTGAACTGCCGCAAGTCTTCGTCAAGGCCGGGGATCGGTCCGGGGCCATCGAGATTGCCAAGGCTATGGGCAACGCCGGAGTCTTACCGCTTATCGGAATTGCCGCCCATCTCGCGCAGGACGGAGATGCTGCCGGGGTACGAGAGGCGCTCTCTCATCTTGATGATGAAAACTTGAGGAGTATGATTCTGAACAAGGTGAGCGCCTATCAGCGAAGGCCGAGCGACTCACCGCACGGGACCGGAGGGCGGATCAGGCTGCACCGTCCGGCTCGCTGGCTGCCTGACCACGTACGACTTCGCCCGAGGGCCTTACAACTTACCAATGATATAAATAGCTTGAGCGTCAATTGTGCGCTTTCGGGTTGCTCGACTTGCTCGCCGGCAGTCGTCTATACTTCGTTCACGTTGACCAGTACCACTACTTCATCATTCTGATTTACCTCCCCGTGGATTCTCTGACTCGACAGCTCAAAGAACGATTCGGGTTTGCGACGTTTCGGTCAGGCCAGGAGGACGTCATTCACGCCGTGTTGGCGGGGCGCGATGCCATGGCGGTCATGCCGACGGGGCAGGGGAAATCGCTCTGCTATCAATTGCCAGCGACTCTGTTACCCGGGCTCACGCTGGTGATTTCTCCGCTTATCGCCTTGATGCAGGACCAAGTGTCGGCCATGAAGCAGCGGAAGATTGCAGCGGCGGCATTTCACTCCGGTCTCACTGGGCTGGAAAAGAACCGAGTGATGCAGGATCTCCATCACCGGCGAGTTCAGCTTCTCTATCTGGCGCCGGAACGGATGCAGCACGAGGGATTTCTCCAGCTGTTGCGTACTCTCTGGGTGTCGCTGCTGGTTGTGGACGAAGCGCACTGTATCTCCCAGTGGGGGCATGATTTCAGGCCGGATTATCTCAAGATCGGCCGCTTGCGTCAGGAACTGACGAATCCACCTTGTCTGGCGCTGACGGCCACGGCCACCGCTCGTGTGCAAGCAGATTTGTGCCAGCGGCTATCACTTCGCGATCCCTTTCGACTCGTCGCAGGGTTTCGTCGGGCCAACCTAGCCCTCTCCGTTCATCTCTCCCAGTCTCGCCAGGACAAGCTGTCGACGCTGGGACGCTTGGTTCGCGAGACGGAGAAGGGGACGATCCTCGTCTATTGCGCCACTCGCCGAGCCGTGGAAGAGGTGGCTGCATGGTTGGGACAGTCTTGCCCCTCGGTCGGCTATTACCATGCCGGTCTTTCAGATGAAGAACGGCGGATGGTCCATGAGGAGTTTCGCCGGGGGACAGTGAGAATTCTCGCTGCGACAAATGCCTTCGGCATGGGCATCGACAAGTCGGATGTCCGGTTGGTCGTCCATTTCGACGTACCGGGAAGTCTGGAAGCCTACTACCAGGAGGTGGGGCGCGCCGGTCGCGACGGACGACTCGCTGCGTGCGCGTTACTGTTCCATGAACGTGATGTGGCCACGCAGGAATACTTTATCGAGCAGGCACTAAAAGATCCTGAGGGCACCGATCGTGCTGGGCGAATGAAGACGCTCCTTCAAGAAATATTGGAGTATGTCTCGACGTCGACATGCCGGCAGCTCGCAATTCTTGAGTACTTCAGCGACACCGCCGAGCTGGCCTTGGGCCCTTGTGGCCTGTGCGATCGCTGCGTCGCACCGGTTCGACAGCCGAGCCGGGCGGTCTCTCAGCAGATGGTCGTTTCCGCACGAGAAGTTTTGGACACGGTCTCCTGGTGTATGGGGCGGTTCGGCCTGAATCGAGTCGTCGACATCCTTCGTGGAAGCCGCTCGAAAGCGTTGCTGGCCTGCGGCGCGGAGGATTGCCCGACCTACGGAATCTGTCGTACTCAGACGAAACCGGCTGTCACGTCGCGCGTGAAGGCCCTTGTCGACTCAGGGTATCTTCAGGTTGAAGGTACGGAATATCCCCACGCTCGATGTGACGCGCAAAGGACGAGAGGTTCTGCAAGGGCTTTGTTCCGTAGCCATCGGACAGGCGGCGGACTATCCGTCCAGTGCATCGGTGATGAAACCAGGTCGCGCGTCTACTGTTCTGACTGGTCTTCCTGAGGCTATGCCGCCTGATCGACAACTTGTTGAACGGCTCAGACAACTCCGCTCGGAACTGGCCGAGGAAGAGGGTGTCGCGCCGTTCCTCATTTTCCATGACAAACGTTGAAGGCAATAGCCGGGTACAAGCCGGGGACGACTGCAGCTTTGTTGGAGATTCCCGGCATCGGCAGCATGAAAGCCGAACGGTACGGACGGCGGGTGCTCGCCGTGATCAACGGAGATCGATAGATAGATAGCAGCTTCGGGTGTCGACTCTCAGCATCGCAGGAGAGAACCCTCCTCTACGAGGCTCAAAGAGATTAGTTCGTTCCCCGGCTAGGCCGCCACTGCCGGTCGCACTGCCGTTTTCGTAAAAGGTATGGCGAGCCGTTTGGTTCTCCGAGTGTGCTGAACCATCCGATGATGATGGATCAAGGGATCTTCGATGTTGCCGCATGTGACGCACCGCAAGCCACGCATCCACATTGGCACATAACTTTCTTGCATGTCCAACAAATGATCTGTGACCATTAATCCACTGCATCTCGTGCATTTCATGGGAGTCCCTCCTTGGTATTCAGTCGAGCAGCTCTGCTCGCCCTCATGATTTACCGGTTTCGATACGCAATGATGATGCCAAGGAAGACGCTGTTCGGTTACGCCGCCGAAGATGCCTGAGAGGTGCGGCTTAGGTTGCTTCCTGAGGTCCGATCGCCGGCTACGGCCATATGGATTCAGTGCCGAACGTATCTATAGTGATACGCCCAATGAGACAAAACGATACAGGTCTAGGAATAGAGACCCAGCCTTGCATGACGGGGAATGAAGGTTCCTGAACATGTCATTGACGGAATTGCTTCAGGTCCCGATAATGCCCAGAGCCGCGGTATCAATGGGTAATCACGATCGAGGCACAGGGAATAGTGAGTTTGAGAGGAACAGGTGGGCCTACACGTAGTGCTGATACACAATGGGAATGCAGTTAGCCATCGATGACGCTTAGCCAGCTTGCCAAAGTGCTCCTGGTTCAGACCTGTGAGGAACATGATCCCGAGCACAAGTTTATCTTGCGATACGAACGGGAGCCGCCTCGTCATGGAAACGACCCTAGAGACCGAGCAGCCGCAGAAGATCCCGCGCGTGCCGGGGAAACGTGGGTCATCGAGCGAGCTGACCAGATCTCGGATCGACTGACACAGAAACATCCTGCGCTCACCTCGGCATTTACTGTACTACAGATCAGGACCCCACTCGCGCTGCTCATCGGCTGTGCCGTAGTAGGGGGTTTTCTCGCCGATCCTATCGGACCATCCGGCCACATCAATCTTCTGAATTTCCCTCTGCTCACGCTCCTCCTCTGGAATGCGGTCGCCTATATCGGGTTGCTCTACAACATGATCGTACCTCGACCGTCGCGAGAGCGGTCACAGCCGGGCCTGCCGGGGTTGGTGGAATGGCTTTTAGGAATCAGTGTGAAGGGTCGGCTCAGCCGACTTCGGTCTGATCGCGCACAGAGTTCCGACGAACAGCAATGGATTGCAACATCGCTCGCGACGTACGCGGCACGCCTGCTCCACAGCGGTCGAGAATTGTTGATCACCCATGCCCGCAGCCTGCTCCACGTGGCTGCGGCAGCGCTGGCGATCGGCGTGATCGCGGGACTCTATCTGCGCGGCTTCAGCTTTCTGTACAA
>JAAUPT010000422.1 GCA_012032965.1 Nitrospira sp. | reverse complement strand
GGCTTCAGCTACGGCCGTTCGTGAAGGAATGGCGGCCATGCGCCCATCATCCAGTCGAATGAACAACGAGGCAAACGCTGTGCAGAGTTGTTCAAAATTGGATCGTTGAAATGGGGTTGGCTCCACAAGATTCGGGAGGAGCCCGATAAATCTGAGATCCTTATTCAGGGTACTTTGTATCTTGAGGACCTGTGCCCGTAGGGCAGCAATACCGTCGACGGCCTCTTGATTCAATTGAATCGGAGACAGCACAAAATCTCCCACTACGAGGGATGCGAGTACGCGAATATCCGGGTTTGGATTCGTGTCAATAATCGCCACATCAAACCGCTCGTCCATTTCGTTGAGGAACAGTTTGAGATTCGTCGCGAATTGGTTGTGAGATTCTTCTCGTCTTTCAAGTTTGAGGAGGTCACCATGCGACGGGATCATGACAAAATTCCCCTCCTCAATGGTGGTGACCGGATCGAGCAACAATTGATTGGCCGTGGTCTCTGAAATAGTGGCCAGTTTCGACATGGTGATATTTTTCGATGTATTCCCCTGATGGTCCAAGTCAATGATCAAGACTCGTTTCTTGAGTTGCTCGACAAGAAAATACCCAAGCTGGCAGGCAATCGCGGTCTTCCCAACGCCGCCCTTCTGATTCGCCAAGACTAACGTTTTCATCAACAGCTCTCCTTCTTCACGATCCAGTGAGTTCGACTCGCTTCTGCTTCTTGCTTTTCCAATTGCCTGTCCTGCCTCGGACTATTTTTTGCAAATTGCGCTAGAGCACGCTTGACTGAGAAAGTTCACCGCAATCTTCGCGATTCCTAGCGACTGATGGGCTTGTCTCATGAGCGGAGCACGTCGAGTATTTCACGGATACGATCGCTCAGTAGGTACTGAAATTGACGTGCGTGGAGCGTTTCATCGAGTCGGCTTAGGAATTTTCCTACTCTCACTATTTTCGACCGGAGCAGTATCCTAGGTGAAGAAAAATTGTCAATCATCTTTCTCTGAAGGTCAGAGATATTTTCCCCTGCTCAGTCCGTACTGAAACTGGTCGTCATTTACCATCGGCTGAGACGATCTTTCTTCAGATGCTGTACCTTGACATCCTGCCTCACACCGTATAATCACCGACCTAGTTTTTTCTTTACCATTCATAGCCGTATGAGAGATGAGCCATGGAGCTTGAAGTCATTGTGAGATCGCTCAGATTATCTATGTTCCCCTTCGTGAGTGTACTCCTCATAAGCTGTTCGCTCATCGACTCGCCGAAAGAAGGACCAAGTCCCACACTCTTGACCCCATCGAACCAACAGGCATGGCAGTTGTCAGCCAAGGCAATTATTTGACGTCGTGCCGTGAGAAAGGGGTTCCGGTTCCACAAGATTGGACACCCTTATCATCAGAATGGGAACGCCACGGGAATGTTCACACCGTCTTGCTCACGCCGAATGATTTGGAGCAGGCTCCCGCTAATCAGAGCTCATACGCGAGCGTCTGGTCGTACGCGTCACCTGACGTGAGAGGTGCCTGCATTGCGCTGGGAAGAAGTAGCGGGACATCCAGATCATCTGTCAAAGCGCCACAACGGGGCACGCCTGTTTTGGAGCAACGACTCGAGTTCACCAACAACGCGATGGACACCTGAGACGGCCGGAGTGTCGATCGACTCACTCCGTGATCCGGTCCAAGGCTTTGCTCCTGATACTGTTCCCTGCACGGAATGCCATCGTGGGAACAACGCCTTCCTCTATGCCCCTGACGATCCCACCTGGGCCACGGTGTTGAGGCCAGAGCAGGTACGCCCGACATTCACCACCCGCGTCGAGCAATCGTCGCACCACGGACACCTCACGTTCGGCAAGACCACCATTACGTATCCGCGCTTCATCCCGATCAGCGGACAATCCGTTGCGCTCAGCAATCCACTCCCAACCGCACCAGGGTGTTCCGGATCCTGTCACGAGTTGCATGTGGCGATGTTACAAAAAAATCACACGGTTGAGGGTTACGTCAAAGTGCCGAGGCCCATGGGACCAAACTGCGCGGCAAACTCCCCGCCTGACGATCCAGCGAAGAATTGTTACCTGAGATAACTCATTGTTATTTAAAGTTTAAGTGATATTTCTGTCGAACTATATGGAGTGGGATCCATGCAGCCTTCCACAACCCCATCACCAAAGAATTGGCGTCTGAGCGCCATCATCGCACGATCGGTCGGTATTGTTGCCATCGCGCTCGGGTTCGTTCTCGGGATGCATGGGCTCGATCATCCTGACTCGCATTGGCTCCAGACTGCACTTGGGTTGCTGGTGACCGGAATGATGGCCCAGGGGTACGCACTCTACTGTTCGATCAAGGGGATGCGGAACCGGAACCTCTGATCCGAATTCTCTCGACTCGCAGAGCCGGCAGGTTACACACCATTCCGCCTGTAGACCATCATCTGACCAGACTAATCGCATTCAGGGATGCGTTGTGACGTCGGAAAATTTCGGTGCCTCCTTCGCCACTCCCATTGGGAGATCGGAACCGGATCACCCTGTAACATGATTCCCGGTTCATTTCCTCTCTCTTTACGACAACCTGATTACTTATGGCTCTGCTCAGTGGAATGGTATCGTTCCAATAAATTGATGATCATCGCGGTGTCTGTAATATTCTCCTCGTTCAATCTCCTTGCCAATATCAGAGGAGTGTCACCCTGGTTGGCGAGTTCAGTCAACTCCGGAACTTCTTGGTCCACGCGTGCACCATTCCGGAGGAGATGTTCGACGACCAGATGGTTACCTGAACTGACGGCGAAATGAAGATTTGAAAGGCCCAAGGAACTGATCGCATTTACGGCTTAACCCGAAACGAGGGCTAGGTCGATCATACGATTGATGCGGAAGGCCTCTTCGCTGAACCCTGGCAATCCTGAACGACACTTGAGTTGGCCTATGGAGAACGCGATCAAGGTATTCTCGATGTGTCTGAATCCCTGCGTAAGAGATGGAGACAGCTTTACAAGCCGATACGCTGTCTCAGACACAAACCGGTTCCAATCAGAC
>JAAUPT010000042.1 GCA_012032965.1 Nitrospira sp. | reverse complement strand
CCGCCCCAGCCAGCACCGCCCCGATCACCAGCCAGAGAAACCCCGGCACAAATCCGAATTGCGCCGCCAAAACAGGGCCGAGCAAGGGCCCCGCCCCTGCAATCGCCGCGAAGTGGTGGCCGAAAAGCACGACTTTATTGGTCGGATGAAAATTGACTCCATCGTTCAGCCGTACCGCTGGCGTGACATGTTGATTGTTCAGTCCAACAACCTGCTTAGCCAACCAACGGCCATAAAACCGATAGGCCAGCACATAGATGCAAGCCGCCGCAACGACCAGCCAGAGCCCATTCACTTTTTCGTCTGGATTGACGACACCGACCACATGGGCGAGCGCAAGCGCACCAAGTACAGAGAGCAAGAGCCAGAGCAATTTCACAGCAGCCTTCATGCGCAGCATAATAACCTATCTTTTCCCCTTGCAGTTGATAATTTAAGCTCCTCTAGCTAGCTTCCTGAGCGGAAACGAACAATCATATTGCAACCATATGTCATGATTTGTGGCCTCAACAGGAACAGGAAAGATGGATTACTTTTTCGATTTTGCGTTTGCCCTTGCAAATAAATCACTCTGTCTCCTTACCGGTGCAGGCTTTTCCAAGCAACTTACCGCGAACAAGATGCCAAGCTGGAGAAAACTACTGGAAAGATTATGTACTCATCTTAGCGACCAAAAGACGGCAAGAAGCGATGTCCCCCGATATACCTGCAACAGTTCTCTGGGAGGCGGTCTGGTTTGTGTTGCTGAAACTTGGGGAGAGTGAACTCGGCTTTCTGCTACCCAGCCAGCCTTCGCAGGTGCCCATTTTTCAGCACGCCTTTTCAGGGCACGGGCTCTGGGTGACGATCGAGGTACCGGACGTCGATGCCGAACACAATCGACTGGTCGCGAGGGAACTGGCGATTGCGATTTCACATTAGAATGAAGCCTGGGGCGGTCGCCACTTTGCCGTTGTCGATCCCAATGGAGTTGGTGTGGATATTGTCACCCGGCTCCCGGCCTCATAGCTGTCATCGATTGAGACGGAATCTACATTCTAGATTTGCGAGCGATCTTGAGTTTTCGCTTCTTATGCGGCTTCGTTTTCACGAACCTCACCGCTTCGTCAAGCCACCCGGCGAGGCCAGCGGCTGTGCGATAGCCGGCTTCACTGATGAACAAGAAGCCTTTGAGTGGCTTCCCGGTGAAATCCATCTTGCGAGCGTGCGGTTTCGAGAGGAGCGTTTCGTATCGGTCCGGCATCACGCGAATCATGAGGCGGTCCTTCTCGATCCCACAGCACATGTGACCGTTGAGCATGAAGCAGCGCCCGCCGAACATCTGCTTTTCTTCCACACCCTTTCGGTGTTTAAAATACCCACGGATTCGTTCCCCAATCGTTCGTCGTAGGCCACGTAGTCCCTCCGCTGCTCCGACTCTTCGCGTTCATTGAAGGCCGATTAATGGATCGACGCGCTCATTTTGATATACTCATTCCCATCATGTCACCAGATGCCTCCACTCCGTCCCCACTAGGGTCTGATCGCCGGGAATACTATCGCATCACCATCACCCTCCCCATCTGTCTTCAGACTGAGACGGACGCCACCGAAGGCACGTTTATCGAGAAATCGGTCAACTTGAGTGCTGGTGGTATTGGGTTAGTCGTGAACAGTCCCTACCACCCGAACGACATTCTCTCCTGTACCTTGCTCCTGGCAGAGCAGGTGCTGTTCAAATCCTCGATCGAAGTGGTGCGCGTCGACTCCCTTCCCTATCCACCCAACACGTACCGTCTTCACGCCCGCTTTATTGAGATGACCAGGGAGAACCGAGAACTGCTAGTTCGACACATCCTACAGTTTCAACGCGAGCACCTCACGAGACACTATTCCGTTTGAGACGGAGCGAGGCGTTCTTGCCTCGTCATTGCGATCTATGCCTGGAATTGGTCTTCCCGCCCCACCAAAGAGGGGTTCATTCTCATGGGAGTGGCCATCTAGACTGGGCCACCGTGGAATCAACACACCCCTATCAGCGACACCATTATCGAGTCCTGCTTCCCGTGCCATACCCCGTGATGTTTTCCGATACCCAGACCATTGCGGAAGGGAAAGTGACGAATCTCACGGTGTTCGGCTGCGCGATTGAATGTGACGGTACCCTCCCAAAGGAGACGACACTCCGTGTGCGGATGATCCTCCCTGACCACGCACTGTCCCTACCAGTGGACGAAGCAGAGGTTCGATGGGTGCAGGGGAATCGAATGGGCCTGCAGTTTCTCAAGGTGGAGCGGGCCGCAGACTTTCGACTGCATGGGTTTGTGTGGGATCGTATGGTCGAGCGCTTTCGAACGATCGTTCAGGACGGGCTTTCGACTCGCTGATCCTGATTCATCCCTCGTTTCCCCACCATTGCAAGGCACAGTAAGCCAATGGCAATCCAGACCAGCTCACGAAACCGTCGCAGCAAGGCAAAGGTGATACCCGTCACGTCGCTGTAGCCGAAGGCCTGCAACAACAGAAGATAGCCGGCGTCTTGAGCGCCCAGACTTCCGGGGATGAAAAATGACCCGCCTTTAATAAAAGCAGCCAGGGCTCCGATGGAGATGGCGGCCCAGAAACTCACCGACCCGCCAAGAAAATAGATGATCCCAAAGACTTCCAGCGATTCTGCCAACCAGCCGAAAAAGCATACTCCGGTCGATGCGAGAAACGCCCGCTTATGGTGGCGGTAGAAATTCAGAATCGTCTGGTCGATCGAGCGCAGGTGTTCTTCTTGAGCTTCCAAAGCCCTGATTCGTAATCCAAACTTCCTGACAATCGACAGGATGGACGCAAAGAGTCCACGATGCTGGATAAAGACAAACCCAGCAATGGAGCACACGAGCAATCCAACACTTATCAATGCCGCCGTAATCGTCTGTCCTGCCGAGCTGCCGGCACCGAGAATCCAAAATCCAAGAGCGATCCCTGTGAGAATGAAACACACCTCGGCGATCGTCATGGTCGTCTTGGCGATCACCACGGACGCCGCGCCTTCCGCCATCGGAACATTTTGCTGTTTCAGCAGGTATGCCTTCAGTGGTTCGCCTCCTAAGTAGGCCGTTGGGGTGGTCATGTTCACCACTTCGCCGGCCGTCCGAATCGTGAACAACCGCCAAAATGGCACGGCTTTCCCAGCCGGCCCTAGGACGATCTTCCAGCCATAAGCTTCGATTGTATACATGAGCACGGAAGGAATGAGGATGATCAACAAGGTGACCGGACCGAGTCGCGACGCGGCATCGTAGATATGACCAGGTCCGATACGCCACACGAGAAGGCCGAGAACGGCAAGACCGAGGGCGAGTAGGAAATACCTCAACACGTGGTCAGTGGTGTAGGCGTCGCATTCATTGTCGAGGCACGGCTATTGAGGACGGGCGGATGACCCAAACCATTGCGCCGGCAAAGAGCAACGAGCCGGCTGCTGCAAAGATGAGAAACCAATATAGTTGATCGAAGAGCGCAAACCCCAGCAAGGCTGCCGAGAAGTCCCGGCTCGCGACATTTCTCAACAAGGTATCGGCCCAGGCTGCATGAGCCGGAGATTTCCACCCACTCATCGTTTTGATTTTCTGCGCCTTTTCGACCAGCAACAATGAAACGGCGTTCCCGACAACTGCCGCAACACCGAGTGCGAGAGGAACCCACTCATCATCTTGTCCAATTTTCGTGATATAGAGTCCCACGGCGATGCCTGCAAAAATCGCCATGTGCACGATGTTGTCCAGGACGAGATCCAGCCACGCGCCGAACGGCGACTCCGTAAAGGTCAATCGCGCGACTTCCCCATCACAACAATCAATGACGGCCGCCAATTGAAATAACACCGCCGCCACAACCCCGGCGCTGTAGGTGCCAAGCCCAAATCCGGCAGCGGCGACTAGACCGATGAGTCCAGCAAGCGCCGTGATGGAATTCGGCGCAAGCCCGATGGCGAGAAACAGGCGCGTGAACCAACGAGACAACTTCCGATTGAAGTACCGGTCGACAAACCCTTCAAATTCCCCCTTGAGGGAGCTGTACAGTTTGTTTTCCGCGGTGTTCACATCGGACAAGGTGCGAACCTCTTGATACCAGGTGTCCCGTTTCGCTTCCGCTGTAACGACCCGTACGCGTCCGTCTGCAGCGGCCCGCTCGATCCATTGGCGGATCGGAGGGCTACCTTTCTCGTTCGCCGCTTGATTTGCCGCGCTCATGAGGCTTGCTGGAACAACCACAAGTTCTGCGACGCGCACGGTTGACTCCTCCAAGCGAGTCGAGGCAGCGGCCTTCGAACGACCGGACGGCATTTTCAAGGGCACGCCTTGCATCGTCGGGTGCTCGAGTTGATCCTGTCGGGATTGCGCGACCACGATCGATTGGCCGTCTCGCACGTCGCGCCGTAGCTGTTCGATCAACCCACGAGAAAACACGCTATTGACGCTGGCAACCAGCGCAAAGCCATGTACTTCCGCAGCCAACGATTCCCATGTCCGAGGATCGTCGAGTGGAAACTCCCGAATCGGCATCCAGCGGACGGGAATCGTGACGCGCGGCCCTTTCCCCAACGTCAGCTTGAGTTGTTCTTCCTCCGAACCGGAGAGGACGATTAACTGACGAATCCCCGCCCGTTGCAGGGTCAGCACCGCGCGCTGAAAGAGACCGATCCCCACGACACTTGCCAGAGGACCCAGCTCCCCGATCTCCGGCCCAATCGGTCCGCCGAATACTCCGACGGAAGGCAGCAGAATCGCCGTCGCCAACCCTTGAATCTCCGCTTTCCGTTGGAGAATGCTCTTACTCATGGTCTCACATTCAGCTATGCTTGACGATCACGCTCTTCCCCCAATCGTACACTTCTCCCATCATGCCATAGGGAAGACTTTCTCATAATCTTGGCAAAACTTCCAACTCAGCTTTCTTTACGTCATCGATGAAATCAATTTCGGTCCAGGGGAGTCCTCCGATCTTTTCATGACCGACTCGTACATCCCGAAAATACGCCAGGAGAGCGTCCTCATACTCCATATCCCATGCCCCCTTATCGATGTAGTCACGGAGCGAGGAGATGACACGCGGCGTGTCGGCATGCCGGACTCTCAAAAATCCCACGCCCTCACCAGCATAGTCGTACTGTTCCGGCACCTTTTTGTCAGCGCAATCACACGACCACCCGCCAAGACCACCATACATTCTTCACCGGTCTGTTTCACGGTCTCATCCATTAGCAATGCGTTCTCATAGGGCGACGAAACCAATCGGCGAAGAATTTCCCGATGGAACAGCACATCCGCATCCATCACAATGGTATCGTCGTCAAACACGTCTCGGGCAATCCACAGCGATGAAATGCTGCCTCGGTGAAACTCTTCGTTCACTACAAACTTAACGTTGAGACCACAGGAGTCCTGTTCGACCGCCGCGCGAATCATCTCCTGCTTGTACCCGACGACGATGTCCACTCGACGAATGCCGACGCTCGCCAGGGACTGTAGATAGCGATGCAGAAGCGATCGCCCGCCGATCTCAATGAGGCACTTGGGGCGATGTTGCGTCACCTCCCACAAGCGTTTCCCGACTCCGGCTGCCAGAATGATCGCTTTCATACGGGCTTACACGCATGTTCGAACGCATCGAGAAATCCGCCGAACTGTGTTTCGGTCAACGCCCCCATATTCGCAACCCGGAAGATCTTATTTTCTAGGTTTCCTTGACCGGCATAGATCACATAGCCTTGCTGCTTGAGCCGGTCATGCAGCGATTGGTACGTCACTCCATCAGGCAAGTGATAGGCCGTAATGGTATTGGATTGTCGATCCGCGGGAAGTAGAGCCTTCACGCCAAGCGACGTCATTCGGTCACGGATCAGCGTCGCCATTCTCTTGTACCGCTGGACGCGATTGGAGACACCTTCCTCAAGGAGTTCATCGAGGGCCTCATCGAACGCGTAGTATACTTGTACCGCCGGCGTGAACGGAATCGTACCTCGCCCTTCATTATCGATGTAATGTGTCAGATGGAGATACCAGGACCGTTTCGGATACGATCGCATTTTCTCAACAAACCCCTTTCGCACCAGCACGAATGAAACGCCTGGGAACCCTTGAATGCATTTCCCGGCCGTGCCCGCCACCATGTAGATATGCGACTTGGCGATATCGAGCGGTTCTCCGGCGAGCGCACTGACGGCATCCAGCACGAACACGCGGTTCTGGCTATCGACAATCTCCGCAATCTCCTGAACGGGATTCAGGAGCCCTGTCGTCGTTTCGTGATGCACCATGCCGACCACATGGACTTCCTGATGCTGGCGCAACGCGAGTAGCAGCTTTTCATGATCTGGCCGAACCGTCCATTCATATTTCAACTCACTCACGCCCAACCGATGAAGCGCGATGATCTGGGACATCCGCTCGCCATACACACCATTGTTGAGGATGAGTATCCGACGTCCGTGCGGGAGCGACGACATCAAGGCAGCTTCAACAGCAGCCGTCCCTGACCCAGTCATTACAACAGCGACGTAGTCTGACTCAGCTCCAGGGACGAATGCTTTGAGCAACTTGGATTGGATGCGGTGCAGTAACTCTGAAAATTCATCTTCTCGATGGCAGATGTCTGGACGGAGCAGAGCTTGTCGCACACGATCAGAAACGTTTACTGGCCCAGGATTCAGGAGAACCACGCTTTTCTCCTTCCACTTTTAAAAGGCATGAATGGATTTCCTCTTATCGTTCACGACCAGAGAGCACGAGGAAAACTCGTCGTGTCCCCTATTTTTCAATCGCTTTCATGAACCGGCGGGTAATCTCTGGGGGCTCGTGCAGCACACGACCGGCATCTTCCACAAATTCATTGACTTTGATAAGCAGCATGCTGGGCCCATCCTTTTTCAGCATGTCTTTGAATTCGTAGACGAGATCGTCACGATCCAGCACCCGCTCGACATTCACATAGCCTGCCGACTTCGCCACTTTCTCCAGCGGCACGACATTTGAGATCGTCGGCTGATTTCCAGTCGTTCCGTACACTTCGTTATCGAACACCACATGGATGAAGTTCTTCGGTTTCAAGGCCCCGACGGTCGCGAGCGTCCCCATGCCCATGAGGACATTTCCGTCGCCGTCGAAGGTGATTACCTGTTTATTTGGCCTAGCAAGTGCAACACCGAGCGCGATCGCCGGAGCATTGCCCATTGAACCGATCATATAAAAATGGGTGGGACGGTCCGCTATCTTGTGAGCCTCACGAGAAGGAAAGCCATTACAGATAATGACCGGTTCGTCTGCCAGCAAGTCCAACAAGGCCGCCATGGCCTGCGCTCGACTGATTAAGGTTCCCTCTTCTGGTCTCATGGGTGCAACCCCTTCACCACGCCCTTTGTAATAACGAGCGCAACAGGAATCCGTTGCTTCATAAACGTTTCGGCGACCCACCGGAAGTCCTCGATGGCTGTTTTTCGGTCAGCGTCCGGTGGGGAATTCTGACGGTATCGAGCAATTGCGGCATGACGTCACCCATCACCAGATGTTCCGGGGCATCCTTCCCCCCTTGGCCTCTCCATGAAACGATCAGCACGCAGGGTTGTCTATAGATCATATTGAGTGAAATGAGCGTGTTGAGCGAAGTGCCGAGACCCGAGTTCTGCATGAGGACGGCCGGATTTTTTCCAGCCATATATGCTCCGGCAGCCATCCCAACTGCTTCATCCTCTCGAACTGCGGGGGTGTACAGCCGGCGGTTCATCAACTCCGCGATAATGCCACCCCAGGATTGAATCAGGCACGCCGGTGAAAAAGTTGACCCCTATATCCTGCATGGCTTGGACAAACACATCGCTTTCAATCACTGGGCTCTTCTCCTTGACTTAGTCGACAAACGCCTTCCAAAAACGGCGCATTATAAGATAGGGATTGCCGCGTTCTCAAGGATGATCGGTGGTTGTCTTCGCCTAGTTCTCGTGCTAGCGTGAGTGCACCCAAGGTACTCTCCGATCCGTCAGCATATATGAGCTATCCATCCCACCGTGCCCACCGTACAATGCGTATCTGGCCGTTGGCTGCGCTGTTCACAACCATGATCGGCGTGGCCGCAGCTTGGGCAGTTCCCATGACAAACGATCCAAAAGGGTTTCACGATATTCCTTGGGGGACCGCTTTATCCTCTCGTCAGGATTTGGAAACCGTTCGTTCTAGCCCGCATATCGTTGAATACCTCAGCAATGAAGGACCGTCCTTTTTGGCAGGAGCTGAAATAACCAGCATCCTCTATGTCTCGCTGGATGAACAATTCGCATGCGTCGTCATCCGCTACGTAGGCGACCAGGCCCACAAACAAGTGTTGCGCCATTTAGAAGGCCGATTCGGAAGACTAGATCGAATTCCTGGGCAAATGGCACGGGGGCTCACCCAGCAGTACAATTGGCGCGGTACCGATACCGAAATCAATCTCACCTATCAAGCTAGCACAGAGCGGGGCTATATCTTCATCGATAGTCGTACCCTTGCACCTCGGTTCAACGATAACATCACCGATTCCGCAGAGTAAGCTGTATCAAATCGAGCGGCTCACGAGGCCTATCGCGTTGCTGTTCTGTCTGCTAGTGTCTGGGACTCCCGCTACGGGTATTCCCATCGCGAACGATCCAAATGGGTTCGAAGACTTTTCCTGGGGAACTATCCTGTCAGAGGCGAACGCAGAACCAATTTGAAAGGCTGGGCCTTCGCATGAGTCGGCACACGGCCCGGGCGAGAGTCGTCATGACCATTCCATAAATCGACAAGCCTCCCTAAGCCGCATTACTGAATTGATTAGGAAAGAATGGCCCATGAGGTTATGATTGTAAAACTTACGATGATGAACCGGAAGCCTTACGTACCATTAGATAGCCGCTATGCTGAACGTGTAGCTGTCACATGTCGGGTTCGCTATGTCGGCGAAGTTTCAACACAGCCTCACCAAGGCGAAGGCCTCACAAAAAACATATCGGTTTCCGGATGCAAGGTTATTAGCGACCGGCCAGTCACGCGTGGCACATTATTGACCCTGACCATTGCACTTCCTGACGGATTACCACAACTTACCCTAAAATCGGCCCATGTCGTATGGGTATCTGGCTGTCAGTTTTCCGTCCGATACATGGACCTGA
>JAAUPT010000041.1 GCA_012032965.1 Nitrospira sp. | reverse complement strand
AGAAGATGGGGAAGCGGTACCATTCAATTGCGGAACGAGACTTGACGTAAGCGACTTAAAAGGTTCACAAATACCTCCATGAGAACACCGGGAACACTAGCGGAGTGTTCAGGAACATACTAAATTGTAAGTCATTCAAAAATCATGTGCGCCCGTAGCTCAGTCGGATAGAGCATCAGCCTTCTAAGCTGAGGGTCGCTGGTTCGATTCCAGCCGGGCGCACCATACAGAGCTTGCTCGACCCGGAGCCTATTCCTCTATTCAGGCGACGGGATGCACCCCTCCAGTGATTCGTCTTTGCCCAGATAGTTGTGAGCACTGCACGTTTGCTTTGTATTTCCGTGAGAGCCACCGACAGCGCGTTGTATTCCCTAATAGATCTCCATATGATCGAGGGATCTTCCCTAGTAGACATTCGAGGGTCTCGTCCCCTATAGTTTTGTGCTCATCTCCATCTTTCTAAAGGGTCGGTCGAATATGCGTCGGCTGCTTCAGCCCAAAGTTATAATCAGCATTCTGGTGGGGCTTATTGCCCTCTACACGCTCGTCGGATTTGTGCTGGTTCCCTATCTCATTAAGGCGTATGGCGTACCTGCTGTGGCGGAGCAGATCAAGCATCCTGTCGTCCTCCGTGAGGCGGCCTTCAACCCGTTCTCGCTTGCGCTTCGCCTCAACGGCCTAGAAGTGTGTGATCAGAATCAGGCTGCCATGCTGGGGTTCGAGGAGTTGTTCGTTGATCTGCGGGCAATCACACTGTTTGCCCAGAAGGTCGCATTCAACGAGATTCGTCTGGTGATGCCGTTTGTTGTGGCTAAGATTGACCAGGAGGGAAAGCTGAGTCTGAGGTCGTTGGCTCCGCCAGCTGATGAGACTGCGCCGAAACCTACTAAGCCGGCGGGCGAGTCGAAGAAGATGATGCCGCTGGAAATCGATCTGTTGGAGATTGAACGAGGGATTCTGGAATACCGAGATGATTCTAAACCCAGGCCGGTCTTGTTAGATGTCGTGCCCATCAGGTTTGTACTGCGGGACTTCAGCACCATTCCGAGTGAAGGAACCGAGAATGCCCATGCCTTCAAGGCTGAGATCGACAAGGGCGAGACAGTGGCTTGGGAGGGAACAATTTCGTTGGAGCCAGTCGAGTCAGACGGCAAACTGACGTTATCCGGCGTCAAGCTGGAGACCCTGTATCAAGTAGTGCACGACATGTTTCAGTTCGATATCAAACAGGGTGTCCTCGACCTTTCTGCGTCGTATCATTTGATCTTCGGGATGAGGCTCCTCAGGCAACCGTGAGGAATGGAACGGTGTCGGTCCAGAATCTGGAAATCGTGGAACGGGGTGGAATAGATCCGGTCGTGAAGGTACCGGCTTTTGATGTGGAAGGCCTCCAGTTTGATCTGCAGAAGCAGTCGATCGATGTTGTTAAGATCCATTCGGCCGATGCCCGATTCGATGCCTGGATGGATCCAGGTGGGGTTCTCAATTATCAATCACTGTTCACGCCTGTCGGTGGAAGCGCTACCGAAGTGAAGTCCTCTCCCTCAACGGCTGAGGCGGACAACCCAGCCAAACCGTGGTCTATTACTGTCGAGGAAGTCGCGCTACGAAACTACAGGGCTGAGTTCGAGGACCGAACATTGGAGCGTCCTGGACGCTTCGCGGTGGACGCGATGAATCTGACGGTGAACGACGTTCAGATTCCCTTTAAGAAACCGCTTCCAATCGACCTGTCGATGAAATTGAACGAGACTGGGTCCATCAGCGTCACAGGCAAGGTGGCGGTTGAGCCGCTACAAGCCGACGTCGACGCCACGTTGGAGCACATCGAGATTCGTCCATTTCAACCGTATCTCGATCGATTTCTCAATGCCGATGTGCTGGATGGGGCGATTGATCTGAATGGGGCCGTGCGTTTTGCCAAAGAGCATGTGCATGAGCCTCTTCTACAGTTTCAGGGGAACCTTGCCGTGAACCAGTTCGCGCTTGCTGATCACAAAGATTTCGGTGATCTGGTGACATGGAAAGTATTGAAGGTGAACCAAATTGCGCTGGATGTCGAGCCTACGGCGGTGAAGATTGCCGAAGTTCTCTGGCTGGAGCCTTCTGTCCAGGTCGTGGTAGACCACGATGGGCAACTCAATCTTTCTCGCCTCGCCAAATCACCCGCGTCGAGTGAGCAGCGGGCACCTCCGAAAGAACCCGAAAGTGACAAGTCGCAAGCGAAAGCAGGGGGACCAGTGCCTGTGACGATTGATCAGGTTAAGTTGGCAAAGTTGGCCGCGAGGTTCCAGGATCTGTCCATCGAACCTAAAGTCAGGACGAGTCTCACGGGGTTTGGGGGCACCATCAAAGGCCTATCGTCCAAGCAGCTCAAGAAAGCGGATGTCAACCTGGCGGGCAAAGTCGGAAGAACCGCTCCGTTCAAGATTGTAGGAAAGATCAACCCGTTAAGCGAGGATGCGTTCACTGATCTGATCATTACGCTGAACGGCATGGACCTTAGACCGACGGGTCCTTACAGCGGCAAGTATGTCGGGTATGGGTTGTCAAAGGGCAAGCTGTCGCTCGATTTGAAATACAAGGTTTCGCAAAAGGTGCTGGAGGCGGAAAACTTCGTCAAGGTCGACCAACTGACATTCGGTGACAAAACGGATAGCCCGGATGCTACTTCACTACCGGTCCCGCTGGTTGTGGGGCTCCTGAAGGATCGCAAAGGGCTGATCGAGATCGATATGCCGATTCGCGGCGATCTCAATGATCCGGATTTCAAATACGGCAAGGTGGTGCTCTCGACCTTGCTCAATTTACTCACCAAAGTCGTCGCCTCGCCGTTTGCGCTCATGGGGAAGCTCGATCCCGGGGAGTAGCAACGCAGAAGATCTGGAGCATATCGAGTTCCAGCCGGGAAGTGCCTCTCTCGTGGACAAAGAAGTGAAGAAACTCGATGCGCTGAAGAAAGCGTTGGAGGAACGCGCCGGACTCCGGCTTGATATCAAGGGAATGACTGATTCGACCCTGGACCGTGTCGCCCTCCAGACAATGAAGCTCCGAGCACAACTCTTTGCCATGCAGGGTGGTACGAATCCGGATCAGGAAGAACTTTCGCCGAAAGTGGAGCAACGGCTGGTGGAGAAATTATATGCGAAGCTTCCTCCTGCTGAACCAACCACTGCGCCTGCTGAGCCCACTCAACCGACGGTAGAAGAGATGAAACAGCAACTTGCGGCGGCCATCCAGATTTCGGAAAAAGAATTTGAAGCGTTGGCCCGCCAGCGTGCTGAGGCGATTCGCAATCGGCTTCTCGAGGATGGAGTGCTCACCGAGGAACGAGTTGTGCTTGTGGATGCCGGCAATGCCGAATCTGGGCATGAGAAGGTGCGGACTCAGTTGTCGCTGTCTGCCGGCTCATAAGCTCTCGACATAATCGCAGATAATTATCAGATGTGGATGATCAGTCTACCTATCAGTCTACCTAATGGTGTGGAGGGACGAACCGGTGTGCGGACTACTTCACGTTGTACCGCATTCGCGTCCCATGCAAAAGTGAGAGTTCAATTTCCGATGCGCTGAGCTCAGAGGGGAACAGAACACCTGAAATCTTGCAAGCATTGATACTGGCACCCTCCATCTTCGCGTTACTCAGGTCGACACCGCGGAGATCGGATTGCCGGAAATAGCAGTCGCTGAAATCTAGGCCGTCCGCCTCGAGACCGCGAAGATCCAAACCTCGTAGATCACATCCCCGAAGATCGCATGGATCACCCGAGGCTTTCTTGGCGTTGAATTCCTTGATGCAGCCTTCTCGCAACATGAGGTACATCGGGTCTTTTGAAATATGGAGCTTCATGCGCGTTGGCTCGGCTTTATTCATGGTGTGCTCCGTGGTGAGGTCTCGACAGTCATATCGGCAAGGCGAGAAGAAACTTGAGCCGGTGCGCGACGGTTCTCGTCAAGCGGCAACCATTATTCAACCAGGAGAGAGACTGAGCTGAAAGTCTCTTTCCAGTTTTTGCATGGACCTTCAGCCTTAGCCCTCTTGAACTCGCTCTTTGCGAACCAGTATGGTAGTGAGTCAGATCATTCTTGTTTGAATTTATTGCGATCCAAGGAGGTATGCCATGGCGATACGATTGGGCGATGATGCACCAAACTTTACGGCGGAGACGACAGAGGGTACGATCAATTTCCATGAGTGGCTGGGCAACAGTTGGGGAATTTTCTTCTCCCACCCCAAAGACTATACCCCCGTCTGTACGACGGAATTGGGTACGGTGGCCAGAATTTCTCCGGAGTTCAAGAAGCGGGGAGTGAAGGTGATTGCAATCAGTGTGGATCCCATGGATTCTCACAAAGGTTGGATCAATGACATCAATGAAACCCAAAAGACGACGATGAACTACCCCATCATCGCCGATCCGGACAAGAAGGTGGCGACGCTCTATGACATGATCCACCCGAATGCCATTGATAATATGACCGTGCGATCGGTCTTCATTATCGGTCCGGACAAAAAGGTGAAATTGACGCTGACCTATCCGGCTTCTTGTGGTCGTAACTTTGACGAGCTGTTGAGGGTTATCGATTCGCTCCAGTTGACATCAAAATACAAGGTTGCAACACCTGCCAACTGGAAAGACGGTGAAGAGTGCATCATTACGCCCGCGGTAGGTGATGCAGAAGCGCAACAACTGTTTCCTAAAGGGTTCACGACTGTGAAGCCGTATCTCCGCTACACACCTCAACCGAACCGATAGACTCTGACCGGTGTCCTGAGAAAGCCAGGTAGAGGGTGACGAATATCTTCTGCCTGGCTCTTATTTATCAACGTGTTATCAATCCACACATTTCTATAGTTCACACGTAAATCCCACAGCTGGCGATCTTCTATTCTCTCTCACGGCAGATGTCGTTGCCTTCAAAAGCTGAGGTACAAGGATTGCTTGAGCCCGGCTTGATTCTATGGATTGACAGCCGTGATCCATTAGGATTCCTTGGAAAAACTAGGCGAACCCTGTCCTCACTTCGCCAGGCCTATAGTCTCTGGCCGACGGGACGAGGACACCAGTTGCGTATTCTTCCACCGCGTCACAGCGGTGCAGCCTCACGTAGGCGAGGAAAGCCGCTGATGTTGGCAAATAGAACAAAACGAGTGAATGACGATACGGTCTGTACTCTTATCTGCGTGGAGTATGGTGATGTGCACAAGTGAAAACCACATCAGTATCACACCTGATCGTTTTCTGCATTTTCATGGACAAGTAGAAATACATGTGTATAGTTGATACGTATGAAGCGGTTAGAAGAATTTTTCTTGCTATCTTTCAGGGGTTTAGGCATACTCCGCCACGAACTTCCCAGCGTGAAAGGGCTCAGCATTTGGCAGTAGGCGCAGTTGGTAGTGGGCAAGGGTTCTTATTACTCACAAGGGAGGGCATCAGTATGATAGGACATAGCAAAAGGCAGTGGAAAACGGTTTTAGTTGCTGGAGCCGTGACGGCACTAGTGGCTGGAATGGGATCCCCCCTGCCCAGTGCCTATGCTGGTGGCACAATCAAGGCCGATGAGGACAAGTGGATCTCCATCGGCATGGGGATCCGCAGCAGTTTCAACGCCATCGAGGGCGCCGCCGGAGGCCATTACAGTAACGACTTCAAGGTCGACAATGCGCGTATCTACATCGATGGGCAGATCCACAAGTACGTCAAGTTTACGTTCAACACGGAATGTTTTAACTGCAACGTCGGGGGGGGCGCCAGTCATTTTGGCGGCAACTCCAACATTGGGTTGCTCGACGCGATCGGGAAATTCGAGATCAACGAGCTGGTCAACCTCTGGGTGGGACGCACCTTGGTCCCGAGCGAGCGTGGGGAGTTGAACGGTCCGTTCTACCATGCGACCTTCGATGGGTTCCGGACCCGTTTTCCCAGCGGATTTTAGCGGCAACCACCCCAGCGGCCCCGGAGGAGCGGTTGGCGGACAGGCGGGGCTCTATGGTCGTGACAACGGTGCCGTCTTCTTCGGGAAGGTCCATCCCTTCGGGACCCACCTCTTGTACGTGGCCTCGGTGTTCACGGGTAACCGCGGGGGACCGAACCCCACGGGCAGCTTGTTGTACGCGGGCCGTCTGCAGTGGAACCTGTTGAATGACGAAGTCAACCCCGGCTACTACACGAGCGGGACCTATTACGGGACGGCCGGAGACATTCTGGCGATCTCGGGAAACGTGACGCATCAGAAAGATGGCGCGGGGAATCCCACGGTCGCCGGGGCGACGTCCGATTTCACCGGGCTCTCCGCCGATCTGTTATTTGAAAAGGTGCTGCCGAACAACCTGGGTGTGTTCACATTCAACGGGGAGTTCAAGCGGTTCTTTGCGAATTACGGGACGCAGGCCTTTCAGCCGGGCGCGGGCGCCTTTGGCACCTGTTTTTGTATATTTAATGGCCACTCCTGGTCGGTGTATGCCTTGTACCTGTTTCCCCATGAAATCGGCATTGGCCGATTCCAACCCTATGTGCGGTTCACCGAAATCAGCCCCCGGTATTCGAACCAGCGGAATGAATGGGAAACGGGGGTGAACTACATCATTGCCGGCCACAATGCCCGGATCTCGGCCTACTACCGGTACGGGGATCTCAACGGCAGCCCAGGCGGCTTCTCGTTCATGGCGCCGGGGCAAGCTGTGCAAAAAGTTGATTCGTTCCACGTGGCGTTGCAGCTGCAGTATTAAGCAGCTCACGTGGCCTAGATAGCGGTCCTCCAGACAAGAGCCGGAACTCACACGGTGAGTTCCGGCTCTTCATTTTGTCTCCTCGATAGAGCTGTCCCATGTCGAAGTTGTGGAGGCTGTGCTTAGCAGTCGTCGACCGACAGAGGGATTGGTTCCAGCTACACAAGCACTAAACCGATGGACCGGATCCTTTTCCACGAAGAGGTCTTGAGAAACGTATTGAAATCTGAGACGGTTCCAGGAAACTGGCTACAAGCTTGTTGGATGTGTGGATACGCTTGCGAGGGCGACCGTGGGGTGGATGTCACGATTAATTGCTGGACCCACTCGGCTTGTGACTCAGGAAGAATGATGACGTGTTCCTGTTCTGACTTGGCATGAATGAGTCTCGATCTGTTCCCTCTCAGCTCATAGGTCATCGCTCCACCCAGCCAGACGCATCGCCGTTCTGTCTCTGAAGAATCGTCGATCACCCCGTTTTTGAGCTGATATTTCAGCCATGTGGAAGGGACTGTTGAGTGAGGAACGGCTTCATCGAACCACTGACGGACATCGAGATCAAGTCCTCGCCGTTCGAGGTAGTTGAGAAGTGATCGGCGGAGCCCCTCGCCGAGCCAGTCTGGAGTTTCGCTGCGACCGTCACTGTGCAGCAGGTCATTTTCTGCAAAACCGTGAAATTCAGGGCCAAGAATGCGCAGGCCGTGTTCGTCTGGATGTAGCCCGACCGGGCTATGCGCCGTGACGGTGAAGCGGTGCCAAAAGGCAGATTGAATGAGATCGGCCGCTACTAGCTGGCGAACTCGTTCCAATGAATCGACAGTTTCCTGAATGGTTTCCGATGGGCATCCATACATGAGGTACGCGTGGATTAGAATACCGGCATCTTTGAATCCGGCGGCAACGAGGGCGGTCTGATCGACGGTAATGCCCTTCTTCATGTTGCCCAAGAGGCGGTCTGAGGCCGCTTCGAGTCCGGCGGTGACCGCGATACAGCCGGAGGCAGACAGGAGACGACACAGATCTGGTGAAAATGCCGTCTCAAATCGAATGTTGCCCCACCAGGTGATCTTGATCTTTCGTTCCAACAGTGCGAGGGCGAGTGATTTCAGCGCAGCAGGCGGGGCCGCTTCATCGACAAAGTGAAACCTGGTGCGACCGGTCTCGGCAACGAGCTGTTCAATCTGCTGGATCAGCCGATCGGTCGGAGTCATTTCGTACCGACTGATGTAATTGAGCCCAACATCGCAAAACGTACATTGTTTCCAATAGCAACCATGAGCGACGGTCAATTTGTTCCAATGACCTTCCGACCAGAGACGATGCATCGGGTTGGTACTGTCCAGAATGGTCAAGTATTGATCCAGGGTTAGGCCTCGGTTAGGTTGGACAGCCGGTCTCGTTCATCGTGAAGTCGGTGGACGATGGATCGTCGGTATAGACCACACGATTCTTCTCGCGATACATCGTGCGGCACAGCGATTGACGTGGGCGTAGGCCGGAGAGATATTCGATCAAAGAGAGGAGGGGACGTTCACCGTTGTCGAGCGTGATGAAGTCGACATAATCAAACACTCGAGGATCGGTGACTCGGCGCAGCTCGGTATTGACATAGCCTCCCCCGAGGGCCACCGGTACAGCGGGATAGCGCTGTTTGATCGCTCTTGCGATGCGGAACGCGCCATACACATTACCTGGAAACGGTACGGACAGACCGACCAGCGATGGCTTGACCCGTTCAAAGTGCGTCCAAAACGATTCCAGTAGCCACTGATCAGTGAGGCTAGCTGGGGCTGCAAGGGCCTTGGCGATCTGATCAAAAGATGAAGCGGAGCGTCCAATGTGCTCGGCATAGCGACTCATAGCAAAGTGCGGGGTGATCGTAGCCTGAACGAGATCAGCAAGGTCTTCGAGAAAGAAGGTTGCCCATTGTTTGGCGCGATCATCAATGGAGACCGCGCGTGGAAATGTTTTTCGACCTCGAAATCTTGGTCCTTGGGGTAAGACTCCTGGTTCAATCAATCGGGGTGCGGCGTCTGGTGTCCGTCCTTGCAAAAACGAAACGACTGGTTCGATCATTTGAATATACGAACGTTCTGCCCGCATCATCCTGATGGCTTCGTTGGGAAGAGCAGTTGCGTGGGTGCGGAGTTGGCTGAAGACGTGGCGTAGTCCCTCGGGGTTGAATAAGCGCAGCACCATCTCGATTCCCAAGTCCGCCTGTTCCGCGCGGATCCCACGCGTCTCAAGGAATCCTGTTAGATACGCAGTGGACGGATAAGGGGTGTTGAGTTGTGTCAGTGGAGGGATCAACAATAAAACACGAGGTGAGCGCATGGATTCGACATAGCATAGGGATAGATGGGAATGCTATGCCTAGCAGAGAGATCAACGCGAGTGAGCCATGACGTGGCTGTTTCGATTATCTGTTGACGCAGGGGCAGTGACAAGGGGGCCTCTACCGCTTCAGGTCCAGGATACTCCCTAGTAATGCA
>JAAUPT010000421.1 GCA_012032965.1 Nitrospira sp. | reverse complement strand
CGGTGGCGCACTGGTGATCAGCCTGGTGACGACCGTCCTGAACAGCTGGACTGTCGACCGCCCTCCCCACGTGGAAATACACGAGGAACCGCGCCGCCCTCCGAAGATCATCAATCCGGATTGATGACCGCTCATACGCCGCTTCCCCATGATCCTGCGCATTCCCTGAGACCGACTATGATGAACGACCCGCTTTGCCACAGGTATCACCAACCAATTACCGCAGGTTTTTCTACGTAGGCCTCACCCTTCACTTTCTACACTCTATAGCACCGGTGCTCGTGCTGCTCATGCATGCACCCTGTGTGTTTCAACAGCAAACATGCTTCATGCTGTTGGAGATAGCGCCCTTCTCACATAAGGCAGCCCTTTGTCATGGAATGGTATGGCCTTTGCTCTAAACGGACCAGCGCACTTGCAATCACAAGGAGGGTTACATGAAGCCGATGTTGCCGTTTCGACCGTCATCGACAGATCGCCGAATACCTCGCTGCTCGTTCTTTCGCTCACACACCATGGTCCTGTGTCTGTGCGCGACAGCGCTGAGCGTGCCCGCTGTCGGAATCTGTGCCTCGGCGCCATCTCAGCCCCCACTCCTCATTGAAACCCCAAGCGACATTCCTCCCGCGATCGCCCAAGCCTTTCCGTCACCGCAGATGGCCAAGCGATGGGTACGGCGGCATCGAACCATGGCACTCAATCCGACTGCGCTGGATGCAATGCATCACGCCCGCAAAGACGAAAAGGCCGCAGTAACGCTGAACCTCTTCGAGGCCGGAACTCGTACGCTTGAATTTGATGAGCCACAAACCCACCCCAACAAGGCCAAGGTGTGGCATGGACGTCTGCGGGGAGACTCAGAAAGCGATGTCACGCTGGTGATGCGCGGACAGAAAGATGGTGGGGACGATTTACTCAAACCAGCGTCTCTATAAAATTGAGCCGACCGAGGACAACCGCCACCGTCTTGTCGAAATAGACGAAGAGGCTTTGCCTTTGGATCACCATCACTCGTAGTGCCGGATGACGGCACCCCTGCGGACCCTCCTGCACAAGAGCCCAATCTGGAACAGCTCGATACCGCTGCGGCCACGACGACTGGCGCGGTAACTACCGCTGCCGCAACGACACCGAACACGATTGTCGACCTGCTCGTCGTCTACACCTCGACTGCGCGAGCGCGGCAGGGTGGCCAGGCCGCCATGAATGCGTTGGTTGCACTGGGCGTCGATCTGGCCAATCAAGCCTATAATAACAGCGGGATCGCGATGCGCCTCCGGCTGGCCCGCGCCGCCGAGGTCGCCTATACGGAATCGGGCAACATCAGCACCGATCTCACACGCTTACGGAGCACGACCGATGGCTTCATGGATCAGGTTCATCAATTGCGTAATCAATACAAGGCCGATCTGGTCGCCTTGATCGTGGACAACGGCGGGGGCTATTGCGGCATCGCCTATGTCATGGCGAACGGCCCACGTGCCAGCTTCGCGAATTACGCATTTAGCGTGACGGATCGCGAATGCGTGGTGAACAACACGCTCACTCACGAATTGGGTCACAACATGGGGAATGCCCACGACCGCGCGAGCGGCGGAACCGGGGTCTTCGCCTACTCGTATGGGTATCGGGACACCGTCGGTAAATTTCGCACGATCATGGCGTACCCCTGCCCCACAGTCTCCTGTCCACGCATGAAGTATTTCTCAAACCCGAAGATCAAGATCAACGGCCAGCCAGCCGGGATCGATCACAGGGTCAACCCGACAAACTCCGCGGATAATGCCCGCTCCATGAACGAGGTCCGGAATATCATTGCCGCATGGCGTACGGGAACTTCCACCTCCGCCGCTACAGCTCCGAATACCTTGGGTAATTCTCGCTCCAACTTACGCACAGATTCTCCCAGCGATGTGGGCGATGAATCAGATGTCGAGGTCGACGATGAGTCAGACGACGATGCTCGCGATGGGCTTCGCACAAATTCTCATGAGAAGTCGCGTGGAAAGTCTCGCGTGCCACTCCCATGAGCACGACTCTATCGGAAGGACCGACACCCGGTCCTTCCGGTCACCATCGCGCTCTGCTGTCGTCTTCTATGTGTTAGAGTGAACGAACAGCTAGTTTTAGGAGATGATCGGTGCTCCGCTTATTTCGATATCTTCTTCTTGTTGTGGTAGTTGGTGGCGTCATGTGCCAGATGGCATGGGGTGACGAACCGCCGGCACCAAAGAGCTTGTGGCAGACCGTTCTGACTCCTCCCCCCACCAATCAACCGCCGCTGCCGAAGAAGCCGTGGATGCTCCGCGATCATGAGATCGCGCTTGACCTTCCACTCCTCCACATTCTCAAGGATGCAGGGGCCAGGCCACTTCCTAGGATCACCGTAGAACTCTTCGACAACGCCAACCCTGAACTGGACATCTCTTCCACGGTTTCCCGTATCAACGACACGAGTGTCGTCCGTGGTTCCTTTAAGCCTCCAGTACAAGGCGACTTCACGTTTGTCATCACCGGCAATCTCCTGATCGGAACCGTCCAGATCGGGAACCGGATCTATAAAACTGACCACATCGGCAACGGTCGACTCCGGCTGGTTGAGCTCGATCCCGACAAAATGCCGCAGGATTAGATTCCACCCTCTCCCCAAAAGCATCGATCCATGGTGAGAACCCCACGGAATCTAGAACTTCGTTCCCGCGAGCAATTGTGGCACGTATCGACAACCACAATCCTCTATGCGATTTTCCCATTAGGGCCTTCGATCAGCGCGTTTCTCGTAGACTATACTGTCCTGGCGACGCTTCTCGTTACTCAGCCTGGATATGTGCCAGAGAAGTGCCGTTACCATCATGGTCGCCATATTTAACGAGCCCCAAATTATTAAGATAGTCGTATCACTAAACATAATATTTCTCCCTCTTTCTTCGTATGGTCGTAAATGCCTGTATACATTTAGGATCGGTGGCGCCTCCGATCGTTCATTCCTGTCACTTCTCGCTGATCAGCAACTCGCGTGCCAGTTCGTGATCGGTCTGTAGTTGCTCTGGATGTTTGGCTATAAGTTA
>JAAUPT010000420.1 GCA_012032965.1 Nitrospira sp. | reverse complement strand
ATCGTCAAGATTTCTTGTAGCCGCAATGACGCACGTCGAAACTCGTCACCGCATGAAAGTTCAGAGCTCTGGCCCACTCGAAGTTTATCGAATTCAGCGTGGATGTCGCGAAAGTCTCTGTGCAAGTTCTTATGCATCGAGCAGGAAGCACAAAACCATTTCGGATTCTGATCTGACAGCGGTGACAGGCGATCATAGGGGCGGCCAAAGAAATCCTTTCCCAGCGACAATTTTGAGACTGAGCCACTGGAGGATTCGCACGCCTGACACGTTTCTTCCCGAGAGTCCATACCCACCTCCGTGAAGAACATGGGACGGAGCATCTTACAACATGAATTTCGGGACTGTCCATGGGTGAGACGGATGCTGGAAAGAGTGTTGCTTGGTCTCGAGGTATAATGGGTTTGGAAGATGACAAGATGTGAAGGTAGGAGGAAGGAGCGTCTCAATGATTATCGGCATACCTAAAGAAATCAAAGACCATGAATATCGCGTCAGTCTCACCCCGGAGGCTACGGCGACGTTGTGTCAAAGTGGGCATGAGGTTTGGGTGGAATCCTCCGCAGGCGAGGGCAGTGGTTTTAGCGATGACGAGTACCGCAAGGTAGGGGCCACGATCGCGCGTTCCAAAAATGACCTGTTTGCCAGAGCTGAGATGATTGTAAAAGTGAAGGAACCGTTGCTTGCAGAATGTCCGCTCTTCCGACCCGGACAAGTCTTGTTTACCTATTTACATCTCGCCGCATTGCCTGATGTGACCAAGGAGCTTTTGAGGAGCAAGGTGACGGCTATTGCCTACGAGACGACGGAAGCGCGAGACGGCAGTCTTCCGATGCTCAAGCCGATGAGTGAAATAGCCGGACGAATGTCTGTGCAGATTGGTGCGCAGTATCTGGAAAAGGTTCATGGAGGACGTGGTGTGTTGCTGGGAGGCGTTCCCGGGGTTGAGCCAGGCCACGTCGTTGTGCTTGGCGCTGGTGTGGTGGGCTCATCGGCCGTTCGTATGGCTGTGGGCTTGGGGGCACGAGTGACTGTCGTCAATCTAGACGTTGAACGACTTCGCGTGCTTGACGATCAATATCAAGGGCGCATCATCACCCGGGCTGTGAGTTCTTCCGCCATAGAAGAGACTGTGTCCTCGGCTGATCTTGTCATTGGAGCCGTACTGGTTCCAGGAATGAAGGCGCCAAAGCTGGTATCGCGGTCGTTGGTGTCACGAATGAAGCCAGGTTCGGTGATCGTGGATGTCTCTGTGGATCAGGGCGGCTGTGTAGAAACGACTCATCCGACAACTCATTCCCATCCCGTGTATGTCGTTGATGGGGTCCTTCACTATGGTGTGGCCAATATGCCTGGTATTGTTCCGCGCACCTCTACCTATGCCCTTACCAACGCGACAATACCGTATCTGCTCCGACTTGCATCGGATGGTGTCGACCAAGCGGTGCAGTCGGACCCAGGGTTGGCTAAAGGGGTCAATCTGAAAGATGGAAAAGTGACGTGTCGTGGGGTAGCGGACGCACACGGGTTGCCTTTTGCCCCTCTGTTGTAAGACAATCACGCTTCCCGTTTCTGCTTGGTCTTGTCGGGGCGTAGCGCAGCCCGGTAGCGCACTGCGTTCGGGACGCAGGGGTCGGAGGTTCAAATCCTCTCGCCCCGACCAAACCAAGTTTGCTCGTACCGCTAGCTCATTGCCAACAGTCGTGTTGTGGTTGGCAATTCAAACATCACCAGAGTACTCATTTCTTCAATTATGTTCTGTTGTGCAGCACGATTAGAAGTCGGCTGGCTGCATTCGGCTGTCTCCCGATAGATCCAGGGGCAATCCTTAATGTGATGATAGGAATAGTCACGCTTGGAAAGTGCAAAACACGTGACGCATCTGGAGAGGTATGAGAATATCCGCTGTGCGAAGCGGTGAGCGACTGTTGTGCACTCATGATTTTGGTAGAGCCGAATGACTCAATCGGCTGATGAGCAACCGGTTCGGGCACATATTGTTGTACATGGTCATGTGCAGGGCGTAGGGTTTCGTGCGTTTGCGGCACAGATAGCATCGAGCCTTGATCTATCGGGTGGCGTTCGCAATCTTAACGATGGCCGGGTGGAACTGGAAGTCGAGGGCAACAAAACAGCTATTGAAGCCTTTGTGCAGCAATTGAAAATCGGTCCCCCAGCTGGACGAGTCACGGGGATTGAGACAGGGTGGAGTCGGGCAGACGGACGATATTCAACATTCAGTGTTTGGTATTAGGGATCAATACCCCATGATTCGGCACCATGATGAAGGGTCTGATGTGAGTGAGGCTCGGAGGCAGACCGTCGACGACATGGGTGCCTCAGAGCCCACCGACGCCTCGGATCAGGGAGAGCGAGAGACAAGCCGATCAGAAGGGCTTGATACGCTGAAAAGTTACCTTCGTGAGGTTCGTCGATCGACGCTACTGACGTTCAAGCAAGAGCAACAGCTTGGAAAGCGTGTGATGGCGGGCGATGAGCAAGCCCGTCAGCAGATGATCGAATCCAATCTGCGGCTCGTGATCAGCATCGGGAAGCGTTACATGCATCGAGGGTTTCCATTTTCCGACATCGTGGAAGAAGGGAACTTGGGTCTGATCAAAGCCGTCGAAAAATTCAATTACAAACGAGGGTTTCGATTCAGCACCTATGCCTCTTGGTGGATTAGACAGTACATCGAACGGGCCATTATCAATCAGGGGAAGCTGGTGCGTCTACCGGTGCATGTGGTCGAGCGCCTCAATCGATATTTGAATCGTGTTGAACAACTGGTTCAAGCGCTTGGGCGGGAGCCGAGAGCGGTGGAAGTCGCTGCCAAGATGAAGACCTCTGAAGAGGAAGTCTTGGACCTGAAGCAGTTGGTGCGTACCACCTGCTCGCTTGACAGTCCTCTCAACGACCGCACTGATACGTTTCTTCGCGATGTGATCGAAGATCCAACCGGACTCTTGCCGGACGAGACGGCTGATGGCGTGACGAAGACGGGCGAAACTCATGAAGTGGGTGAGGGAGTTGCCTGAGAAGGAGCAAACTGTTATTGTATCACGTATTC
>JAAUPT010000419.1 GCA_012032965.1 Nitrospira sp. | reverse complement strand
ATCCCAATCGCATTGGGGGCCTATTGGGGCCAGGTCCTGCCGTTCGTGATGGAGTCGGCTGACCAATTCCGCGTCCCACCGCCCCCTGCTCTGGACAGTCCAGAATACGCAGCCGTCTTCAACGAGGTGAAGTTGCTGGGCGGCGATGGTGTGAGCACGCCAACTAAGCGCACTCCGAAGGAAACGGAGATCGGCATGTTCTGGGGCTATGACGGAACGCCGGGTCTCGGTACGCCGCCGAGGCTGTACAACCAGATTGCGCTGCGCATCGCCGAGCAGCGGGGTTCCGACATGATCGAACTGGCCCGCCTGCTGGCGTTGGTAAACGTGGCGATGGCCGACGCGGGGTGCGCCTCTTGGGAATCGAAATATGCGTATGAATTCTGGCGGCCGGTCACCGGTATGCGCGGGGCTGATGAAGGAACAGGTCCGACCGGGAAGGGAGACGGCAACGCAGCCACTGTCGGCGATCCGAAGTTTTCTCCACTCGGAGCGCAGGCCAGCAATCTAATCGGACCGAATTTCTCCCCACCTTTTCCTGCCTATCCGTCAGGCCACGCCACGTTCGGGGGAGCGTTGTTTCAGATGCTTCGACTTTTTTATGGGACCGACCGTATTCGGTTCTCCTTTGTCTCGGACGAGTTCAACGGAGAGACACTCGACAATCAAGGCCGGGTACGACCCCTCGTCCATCGCCACTACTCTTCGCTCTCCGAAGCAGAAGAGGAAAACGGTCAGAGCCGTATTTATCTCGGGATCCACTGGACGTTCGATAAGACTGCCGGCATCACCCTGGGCCGCCAGGTGGCGGACCATGTCTTCAAACATGCGTTCACGCCGCTTCGCGACGGGCGACCTCGGCCACGGAATGAACGATAAGAAGCCGATGGGTCTGCGGTTGATCATCGAGCCTTGAGTGGATCGCCTCTAGGGTAACTCACCACCCATGTAACGATGAGGAGATGGGACAGCCCGCTGTCCCGTCTCCGGTTGATCTCCCTAGAGTTCGCTCATCCGCGCATGCTAAACAGGAGCCATGAGTGCGACGGGTTCGTTGCTCATCGGGATTATAGGGGCGCTGATGTTTCTGATCAGTCTGTTCGCGTTCAGTCAACGCAATTGGAAAGGCGGCTTATCTTGGTTGCTATTCGGCGTGGGGCTCATCGCGTTCTTGACCTACCTGGACAAGCCGTCTTCAAATTTGTGGCCCTAACCAGCTTCGAGTCGATGTTCGGTCAATGCGCCGGTTGCTTGTGACGGTGTTGCTTTCCTTCTGTGGGAGCGGATTGAATTGTGGTCTGGCGTGGTGTGAAGCGAGCGGCGTGGGCATCCTGTTCCGGCAGCTTGATGAAGACAATGATTCCGGTATCCGGATTGATCGTAAAAAGTTCCGGCTCCCTTACAGCATGTTCTCTCCAGAGGGTTCCAACTCCACCTGAGGTGCCGGGAGTTTTCGGTTCCATGTTGGATAGTGGCTTTCGCTCTCGCCCCATCAGTTGGGATGCCCTTGTCTGAATGATCCGTCACATACAGGGTCAGTTCTCCATCCGTAGCGACCAGTTCAAGATGATAGGGGCCCGCGGTGAGCGCTTGTCCGCCATGGAGGGCCGTGACGGGGCCGGAATCTTTTGCCTTGTGGGCAGTAACCGACACTGCCCCGAAGAGTATTGTGCACAGCGCGATAGAGCCCAGCAGATGTTTCATATTCCCGTCTCCCAGAAAGCCGGCTTCATCTCATAAGGATGATGTCGCATGTCAGTGCTTCGGTGAATGGTGGTGATGGTGATGCTCACTGCCGTCTGTTTTCGATGGATCCCCCTGAGGTTTCTCGCTCGGGTCTGGTTTTGGCTTGAGCGGCATGAAACGGGCGGCGTAGCCCTCCTGATTCGGCAACTTCATAAACACAATCACGACAGTACTCGGTGTCAGCGAAAATTTGCCAGATCCTCCGAGGATATTGCTCCCGACCGGATGCAAGTGTACCTGTGTCTTCGTTGATCCGTTTTCGATGTTGGCCTTCGCCAAGCCGCCGTCGACGCTAATGGGGTTGTCCGCGTGGTCCGTGACGTAGACCGTCAGGTTTCCATTCTTAGCGACCAATTCCATATGGAATGGTCCGGTCATACGCAATTGTCCGCCATGGGGCGCCTCGACGGATTCAAAATACTCATCGGTATGCGCCCACGCAGGCACCGTCGAGGACAGGAGTGTACTGACTATCAGGCAAAAAATGAGCTTATTCATGCTCGACTCGCCTCCTCACGTGCGCGTCACTCAGCGCGGCGGCTCTCGGTGGTGGAAAGGCTTGTTCAGGCGGCTTGCTCAGTAGGACATCGGCACTACCTAAGCAAGTGGTCTGAAATGAGTGCGACGAGTTCGGCCGGCTCGACGACCCCTTCCCGCGTCAGAATTAATGTACCATGCGAGAAGAAATGAGTAGTGGGGTACGTTTCAAACGCGTGGGTCTTTTTAATTTCTCGGCAGCGACCTGGCACGTGCATCTTGGCCTTCCCGACCTTCAGCGCGGGAAACTTCGCAGCCACTTCTTCGAGGATCGGGTCATAGGCTTTGCATGGTTCACAGGTAGCCAAGCCATACACGACGACCGCACCGGCGCTGTCGGTGAACTCTTTGTACGTGGCGTCGCTGACGTCTTCAACAATCCCGCTCATGTTGAGTCCTATGGACTGAGTGCTGGGGACTGAGCTCCAGAGCCAGTCAGTCCTCAGCACTCGTTGCGTAGCCCAGTATCGTTAGTTCAGCTTTGAAAGCGCATCGAGAATCTCTTTATCCTCGCGCGCAGTCTTGATCTCCTGCACCTTCACGTAGGCGACCTTGCCGTTCTTATCGACGATGACGGTCGCACGCTTGGAGCAGTTCAGCGGTTCAAAATAGAGACCGTAGGACTTTGCGGTCGTCCGGTGCACGTCTGACAGCAGGCGGTGTTTCAGATCCAGGGAGTCCGCCCATGCTTTGTGGGAAAAGAAGCTGTCGCAGCTGACGCCGAATAGCTCGGCGTTTGCTGACTGAAACTTGGGGAAGTCATCGGTCAAACATTTGTTTTCCCCCCTG
>JAAUPT010000418.1 GCA_012032965.1 Nitrospira sp. | reverse complement strand
ACCTCACCTCCACTTGCTCTCTCAACAGCGCCATCATCGGACACCAGCCGGTAAAGGCCGATTGGATAAGGTTCACCGCCACAAAGGCCGCGAAATAGTTCCAGTACGGATAGACGTTTGCGCCCAGGATGGCGGCGGCGAACATGAATATTCCGGCAATCAACCGTAAACGCTCATTGGGTCTCATAATCCCCTCATGTTCTTCTTGCTCATGAGAGGCTGAGCCGAAGCAAAGGATTCACGCAGACGCAGACACCCACAGCCCCCTAGGTATGTGTCGCGCCTCTTCTCCCATCATACTGAGCGCTAATGAAGAAAATAGCAGGAACTCCCGCCGTACCAATGTGTCTCAGACGAATGCTTGCCAACTGGCAAATCCGCCGGTGAGGTTACGAACACCGGTCATCCCTCGCTGACTCAACAGCCGCTCGGCAAAATAGCCCCGTTGACCAACCGTGCAGTAAGTGACCACAGGCCGATCAGCCGGTACCTCGCCCATCCTGGTACGCAATTCCGGCAATGGGATGTTGACGGCACCAGGAATATGTTCCATATCGAACTCGACGGAACTCCGCACATCCACGATCGTCAGCGGGGTTGCCGTCTGCAACGCAGCATGCAGTTCGGCTGGGGTGATCGGATCGGTGCTGCCTCGCAGCACATTGGAAGCCTGAAATCCTGCGAAGTTGATGGCATCCTTCGCACTGCCATATTGCGGGGAATAACAGAGCTCGGCCTGCTCGAGATCGAACACGGTCGCCTCCATTTGAATAGCCATCGCCAGTACGTCGATTCGCTTATCGACCGCCTCTTCTCCGACGGCTTGGGCACCGAGTATTCGCCCTGAAGACCTTTCAAATATCAATTTAATGGTTAATCGCTTCGCGCCAGGATAGTAATGAGCGTGCTGAAACGGATGAACGTAGATCACCTCGTAATCGCGGTGCCGCTCTTTTCCGCTCCGCTGGAGAACCTTCTCGGCCTTCCCAGTCATGGCAGCAGTCAGGTCGAACGCGCGCACGACCGCGCTTCCTTGACTGCCTCGGTATGGGAGGACGGCAGCGTCTTCTCCGTGAACCCTAGATACAATGTGGTCCGCTGCCAACCGCCCCTGACGGTTCGCAGGACCAGCCAGTGGGATGTACGTCGATCCGCCCAAGATCGGGTCTGGAACTTCGATGACATCGCCGACAGCGTAAATATCCGGGTCGCTGGTTTGCAGATACGCGTTGACCTTGATGGCACCACGATCGTTGGTTTCGATGCCAGCGGCTTGGGCCAATTGGCTTTCCGGCTGTACCCCGATGGCTAGGACGATCAAATCGCCCGTCAAAGTCCGACCGTCGGCGAGGATGGCTTGTATGCCCTGACCATTGACCTCCGGTTCAAGGTCCACGACTCCATCACTGAGATACAGGGAGACACCCCGTTCGACCAAAGCCTGCTCGATCGGCACCACCATTTCCGTATCGAACGGTGGCAGTACTTGCTGGTTTTTCTCGATCAAAGTCGTATTCACGCCCCGATGGACGAGTTGCTCGGCCACTTCCACCCCAATGAAGCCGCCCCCTAGGACGACCGCATTCTGAATCCCACTGTCCACGACCCCCTTCAAGTGGTCGATGTCCTCCAGGTTGCGGAGACTCACCACGCGAGGATGGTTCGACCCAACCTTGGCCAGCAGATTTGTCGGCCGAAGCGGAGCCGCCCCGGTTGAGAGGATCAAGAAGTCATACGGCTCGCGATACCTTCGATCGGTTGCGATGTCGTGAACTTCGACCTCCTTCTCGATTCGGTCAATCGCGACAACCTCCGTTCTTGTGCGGACGTCGAGATTGAGCCAACCTTCGAGCATCTCAGGATCGGCCACCAGCAGATGATTGCGATCCGAGATTTCGCCTCCGAGATAGTATGGCAGACCGCAGTTGGCGAAACTGGCGTGCGGCCCACGCTCGAACAGCACGATGTGCGCTGACTCGTCGAGTCGTCGTGCCCTGGCAGCGGCGCTTGCTCCACCTGCGACTCCGCCCACAATGACGACACGGGTCGGCCTGGTTGAGATCATGGATTCAGATTCCTTTCTCAAGTCGTCGTCGCAGGTAACTTCTCCCGTCCCATTTGTTCGAGCACGCTCACCAGGTCTCCTGCATGTTCTTCCTGCGGGACGTCACCAGGCTGAGGTTCGGATGAGACCCACTCTCCTGATCGAACACACACAATGTCGAGCCTTCGGACGCCAACTTGTTACTCCTGCACGCCCAGCTTTCTCAACAGCGCCATCATCGGGCACCAGCCCGTAAAGGCTGATTGAATCAGGTTCACCGCTACAAAAGCCGCGAAATAGTTCCAGTACGGATGGACGGTTGCGCCTAGGATGACGGCGGCCAGCACGAAAACCCCAGCGATTATTCTGAGCTGTTCATTGAGTTTCATAATCCCCCCTCCTGTTCTCTCGCTTGTGTGAGACACAGACCACACAAAAGATTCGGGCTAGAGAGGGCCGGTACCCAGCGACTTCGCGCTTCCTCAGTCTCATCCACTAGGCCACGCCATACCAACTGCCAGGGAATGATGGATCATTTCACCAAGAACGAGAGCAGCGATGAGCGACGCCGTAGACATGGGGCGCTTTGCATGCCGTATCTTCGTCGATGTCGACTCCTCCGTAGTCCCAGAATCCGCTTGTTCTGGTTCCCTCCATTTCTTCTCTGCCACCATATGCACGGTCCCGGCCACAAGATGCTGAACCAGATTGTAGAAAATGATCGGCACCATGACTCGCGGGTACGACGATAACGCGAGCGATGCCAGAACCAACCCCGTCCCATTGTTGTTCATCCCCAGCCCGTACATCAGCGACACACGTTCCGCTCGTTGCAGTTTGAACAAGCAACTCAGCCCATATCCCGCTGCGAATGCAGCAAGGCACAACCCCGTCGTAATGGCCAACGTGACAGCCAGGAAATCATAATCGCGATCGGCAGCCGCCTGAGGAAGGGACACGGAGCCGTTCGAATAGTTCAAGAGCAACAAATTGATAGAGTTGATGAGCTTGAGGTATGGCAGACCGACG
>JAAUPT010000417.1 GCA_012032965.1 Nitrospira sp. | reverse complement strand
ATCCATCCCGACAAGGTATGGAGCGGAGTCCGTAGTTGAATAGCTTCGCATGGAGCAGAGAATCATATGGCTGAATACATCAGGGTCGCCAGAGTGAACACTGGACCGGATTAGGCAGAGGAGGGACAGGTTATGATCACCGACAAAAGCTCGTTCTTCCAGCTGACGTTGTCGGCGATTACGTTCGTCTTAGCTCTCGGTGCGCTCGCGATGATCTGGCCCAGCATCATCGCCCTATTTTTAAGTGTAATCCTACTGTTTCAATCTTGCAGTGCCGGACAAGAGCAAGAGATTGCCGGGCTGTTGTGGACCGAGATCGGCCATGTACCGATCGTCTTCACCTCGTGACTCAGACTACCAAAGGAGCTGTCGATGCTGACTATCTCATCGGAGGCAGAACAAAAGATACGTGAGGTCATCCAGCAAGAACCTGAAGCCGTTGGATTGCGGATCTATGTGCGTGGCGGAGGCTGCCATGGGTACCAATATGGTATGGCATTTGAGGCCAAAATCGCCGAAGACGACACAGTCATTGAGCTAGGAAATCTCAAGATCATCATGGATTCTCAGAGCGCTCCCCTGCTTCAAGGAGCCGAGGTCGAGTATCTGGACAGTGTGCAAGGATCTGGATTCTCGATCAAGAACCCGCAAGCCAAGACAACCTGTGGATGCGGAAGCTCGTTTAGTGCTTGAGGAGACCAAGACAGAAAGGAGTGGGTGATGGTCCCTACGATTACTCCCCGTGAGCTCAAAGACAGGATCGACAATGGCGACATTCTGTTTCTTCTCGACGTGCGAGAACCCTGGGAATACGCGCTCGCCAAGTTGGACGGCTCCCATCTCATTCCCCTCGGCACGTTGCCGCAGTCCCTCGCAAAGCTGGATCAAGACACGGAGATCGTGGCCTATTGCCATCACGGCATGCGCAGTGCCGACGCCGCCGGATTTCTCCTTCAGCAGGGCTTTATGCGTGTGAAGAACCTGGTCGGTGGAATCGACGCCTGGTCTGTCCAAGTAGACTCGACGGTACCTCGGTATCGGTAATTCCGTAACCCGATGGGTTGTGATTATGACGAAGGAGCTGAGTTGATCATCCAGTCAGACATGATTGAAGCACACGACCGACTTCCTTCCTTCACGGGATGTTGCGCAGTAGCAATGAGGTTCCGTTCATGCCTACGCCAACACAGGCAGTAACCCCCAGCACAAACCGTCACACCAGGTCAACCTCGAGATTTGCCAAATGGCTGAAGACCATCACGTTTACGAGATTGCAGTGGGCATGAAGGCTACGCTGATGCATCTCCTTCGTTACCGTCCCATCACCATTCAATATCCTCACGAGAAAAAGGCACTCCTCGATAACTACCGAGGTATGCTGGCGTTGCTCCGGTACGATGACGGAACTGAGAAGTGCGTGGGTTGCGATCTCTGCGAAGCTGCTTGTCCGAGCCGTGTCATCTCCGTCATCAGCGCCGAAGTTCCTGATGAGCCGGTCAAGCGGTATGCCAAAGAATATTACATGGATATGACTCGCTGTCTATTCTGCGGCATGTGCGTGGAGGCCTGCCCGGTCGACGCCCTGGGTATGACCCGAGAATTTGAATGGTCCGTCTACGACAAGCGAAACCTCTTCCTTAATAAACAGCAGCTGTTGGCCATCGGGGATCGCAATTTTCCAGTTCGAGAGAGACGGCTGGAGTTCCAGCATCCTAATGTCGCGTTCTTCAACGTGGCGTTCAACCACCACCCCCGCAAAGATGTCTGATCCTCCAGATGTGCGCATGCTCACCGACACACCAGTCGTGCTTCCGGGGAGGTGTACAATTGGGGGAAAAAACCGGCCGCGCCAGCTGTTAGCGTCGTGTCTATGTTCGCAAGTAGAAAGGCTACTATGACGCAATCGAGCCCATCCCAGGCAGACCCTGAATCATTCCTGAAACAGTTGCACGAACGACCGCACCAACCGATCGGGAAGTGGCTGCGTGCTCCGGCTCATGTGCATTACAACGCGTTTCGCATGTCCGATCCCCCGACGCAGCGTCCGGCGAGTCGGACAGAATTCCAGTCTCTGTTGAGTCAGTTGAAGGTTCCCACCGAGACAACCTACGTGAGGGAGACTTTCGGCTACGGGGTGAAGGAAGCGGAAAACGGCGAGCGGCTCATTGTGCTCTGGCAGGCGCATACGGAATACTACAACTATCAACTCTGGCATGTACCGTCACACGCGAATAGCACACCCACGTTTGGATCACTGACATCCCGGATTACGCGTTTTCCGTAGAACCGCTTGGGTCGGTGGTCTGCCGCTTGGACCTTCTGCTGACCACAGACATCCTGCCATCTCGTCACGAACTACGTGGGCCGATGCCTGGACCTGTTTTGTACGGCAGCCGAATCTTCAACGAGCAGACCTGCGTCGTGACGAACTTTACACCGGATACCCACGGGCGAGAACGATACTGGATCAGTGTGGAGCCTTCGCAAGCGGATCCCTCGCGTCTGAAAGACATCGTCGATACCATTGCGCAGATCGAGACCTACTATCATTTGTTGTTGATGCACAATTCGCTTTTCTCTGTCGCCATTGATCAGGTCTATAAATTTGAACAAGTGCACTTGGAGCAACGGGAAATCATTACATCGCATATCATGCACGCGAACTCGGCAGACTTGCAGCGCTGGTTGAACACCCTCACGCAAGATCTGCTGAAGACCAATCGAATGGCGGGGAAGCTTCATTTCGAGCTGTCGGCGTCAATGCCGTACGACAAATTGTGCGTGCCACATTGGCGTCGACTGCTGAGCAACCGCTGGACTCCTATCGCCCAATCTCTGACTATGTGTTAGGCAGGATCACAGGGGTTGCGGACGGCTATCAACAGCTGTTGCGTCGCGTCGACACGCTCCGTGGGGGATTCGAGGGGATCATGGCCATCCTTCGGACGAGGCTCGATCTGATCCTGGAAGCACACAATCTCTCACTCCTCCAGAGTGTCGACAAAACAACCAAGAGCCAAGTGGCCCTCCAGCATACGGTCGAAAGCTTGTCGGTCATCGTGATCGCCTACTATCTC
>JAAUPT010000416.1 GCA_012032965.1 Nitrospira sp. | reverse complement strand
ACGGAGACAATGATGCAGGCTAGGCGTGCGTAATTGCCGCGTTCGATACGGAGACCAAAACCGTTCCAGAACGTCAGACCGGCCGGTTTGAGTAACTGGACATACGCCAGGATAAGTAGCGGGAGGTTGGCCAAGGGAATGACGAGCGCACTGACCGTCGATTGTTGGAGAGTTGGCATCGACAAGAACGCCAAGGTTATGATTGTTCCTAATGCGCCACCACGTAGGATGACCGCAACCGCAGTGCGTCCAGACCAGAGTGGAGGAACGCTCGGCACATGCACACGTAAGATGTCCACTCGCTGGCCCCGCAGGCGAACAATGCCTAATAGCATGACCGATCCGATCATCAGACACATCAGTTCGGCCACAATCAATGGGCGAATCCATTGCTGGACCTGATCGGTATTGGCGGCGGCCTGTTGTTCAACCGTTTCCAGTAACGAGTGGTGCCCCCCTCTTGTTGCCAACCTTGCCGATAGCAGATTATAGAACCATCAACTCGGCACGGTCTCCGCCAGGACAGATTGCAGCTCCAGTTCTTGGAGCTTGTCGAGGGGTTGAGAGCCGTAGGCCCCGACAATCAGTTGTTCATACAGTCCCGCAGAGACATTATGCTCATGCCATCCCTTTGCTTCGGCAAGCGCTTCGGCTTCACGCCCCGACTCTCCCAGTAGAATCGCCAATCGAAGTTTAGAGAGCGGATCATCGGTCGTCTGCACTAACTCGCGGTACCATTGAATGCCTTGGGTGTAAGTTTCATCCTTGTTCCCCATGGTCCATTCTGTGAGCCACTGCTGCCATTCCGGCGAGCGGTTGAGGCCGTCTTGGGCCTCCATCATGCGGCTGACCATCAGATCTAAGGCACGATCTGGTTCTTCAAATCGCTGAAGATTGGGTACCGTGATCGAGAACCAGAGGATGCTCCCAAGGGCAGTCATCAGAATGCAGGTACATACGATACTCACAAAAAGCGACCATCGAGAGCCATAGGGTAAAACGGGTGGCTGCGAAGCGCTCGCGGCGTCGACCTGTGGAAGGCTTTGCAATTGGCCGATGGATAGTGCTTGTTCGCTCATGGGAGGCGACTATACCATGGGCTTCCCACTCGCCAAATCCCTCGAAGTAGCTACTGAGTAGTCCAGACGAGCATTTCTCGCATAGCCTTGCACGGCGAAGTTGGCTATACTAACCGCGCGACATTTAAGGAGCCTTTCTGTAATGGAACATTTCCATGCGCCGCGAAGGCTGCTGTTGGGGCCTGGACCCAGTGGGGTGCACGCTCGTGTATTGCAAGCCATGTCGACGTCGCTCGTTGGACATCTGGATCCGGCATTTTTGAATGTGATGAACGATGTTCAAGCCGGTTTGCGTCATCTCTTTGCGACGATGAATCGTTTTACGATTGCCGTCTCCGGAACCGGATCCGCTGGTATGGAAGCAGCTGTGGTCAACCTCGTAGAACCTGGTGATGCGGTAATTGTGGGCGTGAACGGGGTCTTCGGCACTCGACTTGCGGCTGTCGTCGAGCGTTGCGGGGGCAAAGCGATCCGGATCGAGGTGTCGTGGGGGCAGATTATCGAACCGAATATGATTGCAGAGAGACTCCAACAATCAGGTCCAGTGAAGGCCGTCGCACTCGTCCATGCTGAAACCTCCACGGGTGCATGGCAACCTATTGAAGCGATCAGTGCGATATGTCGGAAACACAATACCGTACTGATTGTCGATGCGGTGACATCCCTGGGGGGAATTCCCGTCGAAGTCGATCAATGGGGTATCGATGTCTGTTACAGCGCCACACAAAAATGTCTCAGTTGCCCGCCTGGCTTAGCGCCCTTGACCCTGAATGAACGAGCACTCTCCGTGATCAAGAATCGTCGAACTCCCTGTCAAAGTTGGTATTTGGACCTGTCGCTGATCGCAGACTATTGGACGGAGCATAATCGGGCCTACCATCACACGGCGCCGATCTCAATGCTGTATGCCCTCCGTGAAGCGTTGCGAGTGATCGAGGAGGAAGGGCTGCCTTCCCGGTTCGCACGCCATCGCTTGAATAGCCGCGCGTTGCTGGCCGGACTCATGGCGATTGGTCTTGATCCATTGCCTTCCTCCGACTACCGACTGCCCACGTTGCTCTGCGTCACCGTTCCGGCATCGATTGATGAGAGTGCCGTCCGCTCTCAATTGCTTGAACGATTCGGCATTGAGATTGGTGGAGGTCTCGGGCCCCTCAAGGGAAAAGTGTGGCGGATTGGACTCATGGGAGAATCGTCTACGGAAGCCAACGTGCTCATCTCTGTGAATGCGCTCGAAGAGATCGGCATGCAGCGTGGGTGGGTATCGACTCCTGGGATTGCCCTGCAGGCAGCCGCTCACACCTATAGCGTGGGACGGTAACTTGTGACGATTGCGATTTATCACGCGCGTTTAATCGATGGGACAGGGGCCGTGCATGAACGCGCAACGCTGTTGGTGCGTGGCTCCAAGATCTTGGCGGTCGGTCCAAGCAGGACCCTGACGATTCCAAAAGGAACCGTGCGTATCAACGGACGTGGACTCACGATTCTCCCCGGACTCATCGACTGTCACGTCCACCTCTGTTTGGGAGGAGAAGCGGATGTTGTCGGTGCATTGGAGTCAGAGCATCCGTCCCTCACATTGCTCAAGTCAGCCAGCTATGCGAAGGCGACGCTGGACGCAGGCGTTACCACGGTGCGCGATGTGGGAGCTCGTGACCATTCGATCTTCGCCCTCAAACAAGCTGTTGATTCGGGTCTTCTGCCGGGTCCGCGCATCATCGGTGCGGGCCGCGCTATCTGCATGATCGGTGGGCATGCGCGTTTCATCGGTCAAGAGGTGGAAGGGACTGAGCAAGTTTCGGCAGGCAGTCATGGAACAGATTGCAGCTGGTGCTGGAGTCATCAAAGTCATTGCCTCAGGAGGGGTCCTCACACCCGGCACATCTCCGGACGCAGCCCAAATGACGATGGAGGAATTGTCCGCAGCCGTCGATGCGGCCCGCCACGCTGAGAAAAAAAGTGGCGGCCCATGCCCACGGCGCCGCTGGAATGAGGAACGCGAT